>JAISEJ010000196.1 GCA_031264155.1 Tannerella sp.
TCCGAATTTTATATTTACTTTTGACCGGATTTATTGACCGGGCACTCATGTATCTGTTTCTTTATGTTTTGCAATTACAAAGATATGTCAATAAATCCTTTTTTTTATCGTTGCAACAACGTCAGTTGGAATTGTTCTTGCTTCAGGCTTTGATTTTGTGTAAATATGTTTTGTTCTCCTGTCAGAAACGTGCTTGGGGGTTGTATGTATTGTGTAGAAATAAGTTAAAAATATAGTCTGAATATGGCGCTATTTATTTTTGAGAGATTTTGTATGTTAATATACGTGAATTATAAATATTGTTCTATTAACTTTTTGTACTTTTGTTTTTTAATAATGATAAAGTGTATCAATAAAATGAAACCTTTTGCGAAGGTTTATATCTTGCTTTTGGCTGCCTTTGTCTTTGCTAATCAATCACCTGCGGTGGCTTATAATGATGATTCGAGAATAGATTCATTGCGGGCAATTGTGTATGATTCCGAAATGTCTTTTTCCGATAAGCTGGATGCTGTTGATGATTATAACGGAATGTCCCTGTATACCGAACCTTACTGTAAAATGTTGTTCCCTTTGCTGAATGATTTTTTAACACAGGCTAAAAAAGAAAAACATGTCGGAGGGATGCTTTTTTGTTATGGTTTTATGGTCGATTTATATATAGGTTTGTGGGATAAGGAACAGGTTAAAATATACCTGGATTCGGTAGAGATGTATATTGAACGGATTGACGATATGCGATATAAAGCTTCTTATTACAGAATGAAGGGGCAATATATCCAGAGATATCATCCTGCTCGTAGCCCGGAAGCGGTAACTTATTATCATAAATCATTGTCTCATTACGAAAAATTTGGATATGAAGGAAGAGAAAACGATATGATTATTGTTTTGCGGAATCTTGCGATTGACGGTTTCCAGAGAAATGATTCGACATACATATACAGGTATATAAACGGAATGGTAGAGATGCAGGAGAAACATGTATCATCCATACTTGATTTTGCATTAATGGATGTGAAAGCTAATTTATACGATTTCTACTATCTGCGTTCGCAGGACGAAGCATTTTTAGATACTTCGATATATTATGCAAAAAGAGGTTTGGAAATATATGAGAATGGATTATTGTCGCAGTTTTACAAACATATTGCGATAGACTTGTATGTGATGACGGCAGAGTTGATGAACAAGAAGGAAAAGTTTGATCTGACGATTGTTGACAGCCTTCTGGATTTGGCCTGGACGAAATATGATCCGGCTGATTCTATCGGTAAAGCCCGTATATATCAGGCTAAAGCGAAGATCCTGTTTGACCGGAATAAGATAGATTCGGCGGAGGTTGTTGCTTTGAAAGCGCAAAAGTATATGGAGGCCGGTTATGGAAATAATTATTATTTATTTGCGAAAGCAAATATCAATCTTATTCGTGATATATATACTATTAAGAATGATTATAAAAAGGTTATTGAATATAATGACCTGTGGATGGAGAATGATGAAGAAATAAGGGCGAATGAGGTGAAGGAACTGGAACTCCGGTATGAAGTCGAATCGAAAGAAGCTGAAATAAAACAGCTTGACCTGGATCGGTTATATCAGGTAAGTCGTTATAAAAGGTTTGTTTTAATATGTTGCTTATTATGTCTGACAATTTTTTTCGTATCCCTTCTTATCAGACTGAAAAGGCGTGACCTGAACAATCAGATAGCTCTTATCAATGCGGAAAAAGAAGAAACCAAGTTGAAACTGAAGCTGAAAGAGGAGCAGACGGTTAAAATGCAACTGGAAAAATATGAAGTGCTGTCCGATTTTCACCTCAAGGAAATGGAGCTTATCGGGAAATCCAAAGATCTTGACCAACTGCGGCAAGATAAGGAATCTTTGGACAAACAGGTTGAGTTGTACCGTCAGAAAGTTGAGGCTTACGAATCTATGATGAATATGGATAAGGAGAGTGATTATGATACGCATGACGTCATCATGGAGGATTTGAAACGTCTTATAAAAAAACAGCTTGAGGTGTCGTTGAGCGATGAATATATCAGTAATATCGAACGTATAAGTAAATCGTTTGTTGAGACGCTTCGTGATAAAAGTAATGAAACGCTTTCTATTTCATACCTGAAATACTGTGTATGTTTCGCTATCGGAATAGGGATAGCCGAAGTTGCCGAGTGTTTTTGCATTGAACCGTCGTCGGTACACATGATACGTTACCGCCTTAAAAAGAAATTCAGACTGGGTAATGACGATGATTTAGGTCTGTTTCTTCAGAAATATTCTTCTTTATAGATTTTGTTTTTCGATTTTGATATTCGTTTCAAAGGCTTTCCATAAATTGTCCGAAGGCATATGTGCCGTGATGACTGTTTTATTCTTCGATACGGGGTGAACGAATGATGCGCGATATGCATGGAGGCTTATCCCTCCGTCCGGATTGGAACGGCCGGCTCCATACTTGAGATCGCCCTTTACCGGACAGCCTATTTTAGAGAGTTGACAGCGGATCTGGTGATGACGTCCTGTTTTGAGATCTATTTTAATCAGATAGTATTTTTTGGATCGCGCCAGAAGACGATAGTGTAGAATCGCTTTTTTTGAATCCGGTTTTTCTTTGTCATAAGCAATGCTTTTGTTTTGTTTTTCGTTACGTACCAACCAGTATGTCAGTTCGCCTTCGTGTGGCGACGGACAGTTTTTTGTGATTGCCAGGTATGTTTTTTCAACTTCGCCGTCACGAAACATATCGTTCATGCGTTTCAAAGCCTTGCTTGTCTTTGCGAATATCACAACGCCGCTAACAGGCCTGTCAAGACGGTGTGTCACTCCGATAAAAACATTTCCCGGTTTTGCATATTTCTCTTTAAGATATGCTTTCAGCAATTCCGGTAAAGGAGTATCACCTGTCTTGTCTCCCTGCACAATCTCATGGCAGTTTTTGTTTACTGCAATCAGATGATTGTCTTCGTAAATTATTTCCATTACATATTCATGCCTCCGCACACCGGGATGACCTGGCCGGTGACGTATGAAGAAAGATCCGAAGCAAGAAAAAGTGAAACATTTGCGACATCTTCGGTCGTCCCGCCGCGTCGTAATGGGATTTGTTTTTCCCATTCTTCACGAACCTTTTCGGGAAGGGCTTCCGTCATTTCCGTAATAATGAAGCCGGGAGCGATTGCGTTCGCACGTATTCCACGCGATCCCAGTTCTTTTGCAACCGATTTGGCTAAGCCGATCATTCCTGCTTTTGAGGCGGAATAGTTCGCCTGTCCCGCGTTACCGGAAAGGCCGACAACCGAAGCCATATTGATGATGCTGCCGTATCTTTGTTTCATCATTATGGGAGTAACCGCATGTATGAAATTAAATGCGGATTTCAAGTTTACATTGATTACCATATCCCACTGCTGTTCGCCCATTCTCATCATTAATCCGTCGCGTGTGATACCCGCATTGTTCACCAGAATGTCGATTCTGCCGAAATCGGCCATGACTTCTTCAACTGTTTGATGCGCTTCTTCAAAATTTGCGGCATTAGAAGCATAGCCTTTCACCTTTACCCCAAACTGCTGTAATTCAGTTTCGGTTGTTTTGCCGTTCTGGTCAATTGCCAGATCGGTAAATGCGATATTGGCTCTTTCCGATGCAAATTTTGATGCAATAGCTTTTCCGATACCACGCGCAGCTCCTGTTATAAGAGCTGTCTTTCCTTCTAATAGTTTCATATAAATTTATTTAAGATTCGATATTTAAAATTTATTTTGCTTTCTAAGACAAACTTCGGTTCAAAATTAACCTTTGCTGCGTTAGCCGGTCGACTGCCTGACGTTAACATTTGATTAAGCAGGCGCCAGCAGAGTATCCACCTCCGAAAACGCTGATACAAACCAGTTCGTCTTTTTTGAATTTAGCTTTATTTTGTGCAAATACAAGCGCACAACTTGCAGAACCAGTATTACCCAATTCTTCGATATTGCTCAATACCTTTTCTTCGGAAAGATTTGTATTGTTCGCGATGTTTTTGAGTATACGCATATTTGCCTGATGACCGATGAAGTAAGATAATTCATTGAAAGAATATCCGTTTTTTTCAAGAAGGCAGAGAGCATTTTTCGGCATATAGGTACAGGCTTGGATAAATACATCTTTGCCTTCCGGCATGCGGATTCCGCCGTCACGCGGGCGGAGTTGTATGCCTTCCGGCCCTTTGCCGAGGCAGCCTAATGCTTCGGTATAGATGTCTAAGATCTCGTAATCATTGTCGGTTATGCGTTCGTTAGAAATGAAAAATGCAACGGCGGCATCTCCCCAGAGATGTCCGGATTTCGGATCATCCTCGTTATTGTATGCGGAATTTTTATCACCCCCAATGATTAGCGCTTTGCGCGCTTTTCCGGTAGCAAAATATCCTTCGATGACTTCCATTGCGTTAACGAACGAAGAACATGCGGACGACATGGTGAACGCTTTTACGTTTTCGATGCCGAACTCATGCTGTACGACATGAGCGGCAGTTCCTACTGTGTCGAATGGTGAATAGGTTGATGATATGATTAAATCTACTTCTTTAATATCGTATGGAAGCGACGGAAGTGTGTTTTTAACGGCTTCGGCGCTCATCGTGTTTATATTCTCGTCGTCTCTTGCACGGGAACGGGTCTTTATACCTGTACGTTGAACAATCCATTCGTCTGTTAATCCCGTTTTTTTCGCATAATACTCATTAGGGACTCTTTCTTCTGGGATATAAAATCCTGTTGCGTTAATATACATTATTTTTTGTTTTTATTCCGTTGAAAATTAGGTTCATAACACTTTCTTTGCGTTGCGTTATCCGTTCGGGGGTATCTCCAAGCAATCCACGTATATAAGGAACTTCCATTCCTTTGAGTGAATAATGGATAATAAGGGTAGTAGTATCAATATCGGGTATGTTGAAAATGCCTTCTTTTATACCATTGTTCAAAATTTTTTTTATCAAAGCAATTTCCTGGAGGTTATATCCTTTACGTACTTTTGCTACGTTCCAACTGTCGTGAAAAAAATTAGCCCTGAGTGTGCCGTTTCTGGTTACGGCCGCTTTGAAAGCATCCAGACGCATATAAATGAACGTCATGAGTTTTTCATCGGCAGGCAGGTTCTTTTTTTCTACCGTTTCGAGCATTTCGTAGAGCCGTTCCATTTCATTTTTTATGACAATAGCGGATAGTTCCTCTTTGTTTTTGAAGTACATATATAATGTGCGTCTTCCTTTCTGCGAAGCCACAGCAATATCGTTCATCGTCGTGCGTTCGATACCCTTGCGTGCAAAGACTCGCCTTGCAGCATCAATTAGTATTTCGCGCGTTTTTGACGTTGTTTGCGACATAGATAGTGCACATTTATTTAAAATCTGTGCGCAAAAGTACTCAAAAAAACACTATATCCCAAGAATAAGGTAAAAAAGTTTGGGATAATTTTGTTTTTTTCGAAAACATCTTTATCTTTGTGCCTCCGATACGGAAGTGATCGACAATATCGCGGAGTGGAGCAGTGGTAGCTCGTTGGGCTCATAACCCAAAGGTCGTAAGTTCGAGTCTTGCCTCCGCAACAGAGAGAGAAGCATCTGGAATATCAGGTGCTTTTTATTTTTGCAGGAAAAGATTTTATTTGACGTTTCGGGGGTGATTTTTATTTTTATTGTTTGTCATTCTCGAAAAAAGGGTTTATTTTTACGCTCCCGTTAAAGTACTCCAGCATGACTCTGTTTTCCTTACGGGAATTTCGGAGTTTTTATAAAGAAAGAATGTCGGTCTTGTAGTTCAATGGATAGAATGGAAGTTTCCTAAACTTTAGATTCGGGTTCGATTCCCGGCAAGACTACGATTATCCTTTTCATATTAAATTTTCATTTTGCAAAACATCCTGTTTTATAGCGTTTGAGGTGGTTTTTAATTTGAAAAGTTGTATTTTTGCAAAGTGAAATCAGATTTTTTTATAATAAAACCCTGCAAAATTTACTGCAAAATGAATATCACATTTGTGCCCTTCGATAAGAGAAAAGAAAAGACATCCCTGCGGGCTTTCGTCTATCATCGCGGACAGGAATATCGCATTTCGGTCGGAGAATCGGTATTAACCAAGTACTGGAGTGAAAACAAAAACCGGTGCAAACTGGTAAGGGAGTACCCGGAAGGCCCGGCCATCAATAAAAATCTTGACGGCATAGAGCGAATAATAACCGATATAACCAATTCTTACGGACTTATTACGCCTACCGAATCGCAGGT
>JAISEJ010000077.1 GCA_031264155.1 Tannerella sp.
CCGGGAAATTCAGGTATTACAAAATAGACAGGGAGGGTAATGAACGTACCCTTTGGTTTAGTAAATCTTTTCCGTTTATCGGAGATTATCATTCATTCTTAAAGAAAACAAATGCTGAATTCTGCGTTCAGGCAATGGATAATTATGAGATTGTATTGTTTAGTTATGAACAGATGATGGAATTATTCGATATGAATATGGATACTCAAAAGTTCAGGACTGCACTTGCGGAGCGTTCCATGTTTGGCTGGCGTAATATTGCCTTAGCTCTACATTTCGATACAGCCGAAGAGAGATATCTTGAACTACTGAACGACTATCCCGAAATAGAAAAAGAGATTCCCCTGAAACACATTGCATCGACTTTGGGCATTTCTCCTGAAACACTGAGCAGAATAAGAAAAAAAGTCAGTTAAAAACCCACAGGCTTGACCTAAATCAAGGATTAGCCGTTTCAGGCTCCTTACCTTTGCGCCCGAATAAAAAAGTAAAGAGTATGAAGAATCAATCCAAATTATCCATACATGGAATCAGATACATCCTGAGGATGTGTATGCAACTGCTGTTTCAAATCGGGATTATACTGATTGCAGCGGGAACTGTCAGCATCGGCCGGCAACTTCCGGTCTATTTCATTATTCTTGCCGGAAGCTATATCACAGAATTATGTGTAATTTCTTTCCATAACCCGGAAGTACTGAATGAAAGGGTTAAGAATATTAAAGCCGGTACAAAATCATGGGACAAAATACTGTTGTCGCTGTATGTGATATTCACCTTTGTAGTAATGAACGTTTTCATAGGGCTGGATATAAGGTTCGGGTGGCCACATATTGGTTTCAACTGTTTTTATACCGGATTGGCGCTGTACGTTTTTTCGGTTGTTATCAGTACAAAGTCTTTATTGACGAATAAATACTTTGAATCATCTTCACGTATCCAGACCGAGAGAAACCAGACTGTCATATCAACAGGAATCTATGCTGTCGTTCGTCATCCGGGTTACAGTTCCATTATTCTGTGGGCATTATCCATACCTTTGCTGACAGGAGCGATTTATACATTTATCCCGTCGGCTGTTATCGCCATGCTGATATTTATCAGGACTTGTCTGGAAGACCGGATGCTGAAAAGAGAACTGGAAGGGTATCGGGAATATTCGTGCAAAGTGAAATATCGGCTTATCCCTTATATTTGGTAGAACCTCTTTTGAGGATGAAAAAAACAGGATTGAACAAACAATTAAAAGAAAAAGAAAAAGCAGTAGCAGCAATGGCAAACAGCATTGTATTGGACGAACTCAAAAAATAATTCCGGTTAACGGATTAAAAACTGATATGAGTATTCTTTCCATCGCCTTTATGGAAGATTCCGAGAGATTACCGAGAGAGAGACCTTCCCGCCTTACATTCGTCGCTAAAATAAGCCATTTCGTCTCTTTTCTGCCGAGTTTGGTCGCAAAAAAAATGTCCGCATTTCTTTCCGGCGTACTTTTGCCGTGTAATTTCTAAGAACAATATGCCCGACTGAACACATTGTTAATAAATAAAATAAAAATGAGAGCAAGAAATTTAGCCGTAGCAGGAATTACAATATTGGGAGCGTAAGAATAGGTTGCCAACCGTCAAAGGCAAACGCCCAACGGTCAAAACCATTTTCACGGGTGGTAAAAACTGCTCACCTTTGCCCCGATAATTTAAGAATATTTATAAACTTAAACCATATGTGTATGAAAAAAATTATTAAAGCGTGCATCATTTTCTGTTGTATATCTTTTGCTTTCGGCTGTTCCGATGACGAAAGCTTACCGGCAGTTCCGGAAGAACCCCGGATTGCATTACTCATCCCCGGCGCCGACGAAGTCCGGGTTTACAGCACGGCAACCGCCGACGAGAACCGAATCGAAGACTGCTTTGTTGTAGTATTCAGGGACGGAAGCTATTATAATATGGAAGAAATAGAGATTGACAAAATTACAGCCAACGGCAAGGCGTCGGCTTTGTTGCCGCAGCTACAAAACTTTGAGATAGAGTCGGGCGACAGGATTTACGTTATCTGCAATACCGGACTGTCCGCACCGCCGACCGGCATAACGGAAAGTAATATTAACGACAAATTTCCGCCGGCGAAGGCTTATTATTTCAGCGGCGAGGCACTGCCCATGTCCGGCAGCGCCGTCTGGTCAAGTTCATCTTCTACCACCGTCACGCTGACACGCGCCGTTGCCAAAGTGCAGATTAAGCTGGGCGAGAATTTTTCCATGGGAAATCTCGAAACGTTTTTTTATCCGATGGATGAGAGTCTTTATTGGGATGCGGATTTTTTTAAGGAAAATATAAACCTGTGCGGATTTGTAGTTGGCAATTATGCCGGCAAGAGCGATATTTTGCAGCCGTCACCCCCCGGGTTGTCGCAGACGCCGTCCTCCGCGCCCGGCAACTATGATTTTCTTTGGACGGACGATAACTATATCCGGCTGATGCAATACGCAACGGCAGACAATATGGCTGTTTATGTCAGCGAATATCCGAACAGCACAATGGATTTCGAAGGCAGTACAATTCCCGATGACGCATTCAACAGTAAACGTCAGTACCTGCTTATGGTGGACTGGATTGAAAACAATAGACCCGGCAATGCAAACGGTTTGGCCGGTATCTGGCGGCTTGACTTTTATGATGCGGCGAATAAGAAATTCCTTGACATAAAACGCAATCACACCTATACGTTTACGATTAACAGGATACGAAGTAACCCGTATCCTTTACCTTTTGGCGGTTCCTATAGTGTTTACCCTCTATCCAAGGTGTTTATAAATGCGGGTTATGAGATGCTCCCTGCAAGTAATATAGAATATACGGTCGCAGTGGAAGATAACTGGGCAAACAGAATCTATTCAAACGGTCAATACGCACTGTTATTAAGCAGGGATACGATAAATGACGGGAATATTAATCTTCCACTCTATTTAAAAGTTTGTGTACCTGCCGGTGTTGACATTAGCAGTATGACATCCGGTATGGCATCCGGTAATATGATGGCAGTGTACGACAGCGAATATTCACCGGCAGGCGGTACCTCAAGCGCTTTTACCGTGTACCTCAATGGAAATCCTCTCATGGGTAATTCAAATATCACCATAGCAATCCCTACTATAGGTGAACCAACAAACATTTATACTTTTACGTTTAATCCTTCGCATCCGAGAGCCCAATATTTTGACGATGCTTCCCTGCATATCTGGATTGGGAATATATATAAAAGAATACCCATAAAACTTACTGTTCCATAAGCATAGCCCGGGATGGAACACGGTTTTCAAAGCGACGGAGAGGGAAGACTACAGATAAAACAATGAATCACGGATTTTCGGTAACAGCAAACAGTGTGGCACTTCAATTAAATATTCTCTGCCGTCGCTCAAATAAGCCATTTCGTCTCTTTTCTGCCGGGTTTGGTCGCAAAAAAAATGTCCGCATCTGTTTTTGATGTACTTTTGCGGCGTAATTTTTATAAAGAAATATAAAGTAAATGGAAAGTAAAATTTGTCAGAATTGCGGTATGCCGATGAAAACCGCTGAAGAGTTCGGAACAAACAAAGATGGCAGCAGAAACACGGATTACTGCGTCTATTGTCTTAAAGATGGAGTGCTTATACCCGGTTGTCAGAGTTGCGGTATGCCGATGAAGACCGTCGAAGAGTTCGGGACGAACGAAGATGGCAGCAGAAACGAAGACTATTGTGTCTATTGTTTTAAGGATGGCGCGTTTACATCCGATTATACGCTGGATGAAATGATTGCTCACAATATTCAGTATCTGGATGTGTACAATCAGGATGCGGAAGTGAAAGTAACGAAGGATGAAGCGATTGAACAGTTGAAACAGAATCTTCCCAATTTGAAACGCTGGAAAAACAATTGAAATATTTTTTTGCTTGCAATGTGACCGGTCGGACATATTCATTAATAGCATAAATCAATAAGAAATGAAAGCAAAAATTTTAGCAATAGCAGGAATGACAGCATTAGCGCTGACTTCGTGCAATGAAGATTTGGTAACCTACAAACAGAATGACATCGAGGTTCAGGTTACAAAAGGAGATAAATGGTTACACGATTTTCCATTTTTATTGGGGATTAAGCAGAAAAATCCTCCTCAAATAGCCATTTGGGTGGAAGATTTGACGGGAAATTACATCACAACCATTTACGTGAGCCACAAAATAGCACCCGAATCGTGGCAGGGTGGCGGGAATAACAGGAGAAAAGAAGCTTTACCGGTATGGTGTTATGCCCGTGGAGTAAAATATCCGGACGGATTATATCTGCCGACAAAGAATCAGCCTTTGGTTGACGGCATATCCGGTGCAACGCCACATGGGAGCTTTGACGTAAAAATCCGTCCGGCAGACGATTTGAAACAGTTTGTTGTGAAAATCGAACTGAACCACTCGACGGACTGGAATGATAATTACCCTGAAGATGCAAAAGAAGGGGATACAAATTATTCAGGTGACAGCGGACAGCCCGCCATCGTTTATTCGGCGGAAATAGACCTTGATTCCGGCCGGAAGCAATACACGGCAACAATCATAGGGCATAGCAGTCCTGACGGCAGTAACGGGGATATTTATCCCGACACATCATCTTTGACATCCGCATTAAACATCGCAAAAGAGATAACTATTAATATTCAATGATATGAAACGACTTGTTTTTATGATACTTCTGTGCATTGCTGTCAGCAGCGCGAAAGCACAAACCGGTGACGAAAGTAAAATATCTTTCGCTACAACTGTCGGAACGGGATTATCCATGAGCGAACCGTCATCCACCCCTTTCACATGGCAGGTATTGGGGTATTATAACCTGACCGGCAGATGGGCTGCCGGAGTTGGAACAGGGTTGTCTTTTTATGAAAAAATGCTTATTCCCGTGTATGGAGATATAAGGTTTCAGATTGGCAGGGAGCGCAAGTTCACACCTTATGCCGAACTCGGCGCCGGATATTCTTTTGCAGTCGCAGGCAATACCGGTGGCGGCTTCTTCCTGAATCCTTCCATCGGGATTCAATACCCGCTAAAGAACAAGATGAAACTGCAACTGGCTGTCGGTTATGAGTTACAGGAATTGGAGCGGCTGAAAAAACATGCAGACAACTACTTTTTGAAAGAATTTGAAGAACGGTTAAACCATCATTCCATTTCTTTTAAGGCAGGTTTGAGATTCTAATAATATATTTAAGAAGTTGACAAATGAATCAAAATAAGCAAAAAGACAATATAGATAAAGAGGCGGTTAAATATATACTTATGCTGTTCATACAAAGGATAATTGGTGCAAGCGGTGGGCAGCACAGCGGGACAATGAAAAGCGGAATTGAACGTTTAAACAAAACATAAACCGTCCGACAAGGACACAAAAAAGTAAGAAAAATGAGTAAAGCATTAGTGATAATAGACATTCAAAATGATATAACAAAGAATTACAGGGAAATAATCGGCAATATAAATAAAGCCATAGATTGGGCTGTTGATAATGATATTCATGTTGTTTATATAAGACACGAAAATTTATCTGACGGCACAAGGACTTTTAAACCCAATACACGGGGGGCTGAATTGGTTCCGGATTTGAAAACAGTATCAAAAAATGTTTTCACAAAATACAAAGGAAACGCATTAAGCAGTGAGGAGTTCGCAGACTTTGTTAATAAAAACGGAATAGATGAATTCTATATAGCCGGAGCAGATGCAATTGCCTGTGTCAAATCAACCTGTTACAATTTGCTTAAAGCAAATTATAAAGTTACTGTCTTATCAGATTGCATTACCAGTTATGATAAAAGAAAAATTGATGAAATGCTTCGTTATTATGAAAGTAAAGGTAGTAAAATAATTAGTTTGAATGACCTGTTATGTCAATAGAAATAAAATATTTTGAAAACAGAAAAGATTGGCGAAAGTGGCTGACCGACAACTTTGATACTGCCAATGAAATCTGGTTTGTATTTCCCAATAAATCTTCGGGCAAAAAAAGTATTACATACAACGACGCTGTTGAAGAAGCCCTTTGTTTCGATTGGATTGACAGTACGATAAAATCACTTGACAGCGAACATAAAATTCAGCGTTTCACTCCCAGGAATCCTAAAAGCGCATACTCGCAAGCCAACAAGGAAAGACTTAACCGGCTATCGGAAAATAAAATGATACACCCAAAATTTGAAGATAAAATACGAAATGTTTTGTCTGAACCTTTTATTTTTCCAAATGATATAATTGACAGATTGCAAGAAGATAAAACAGTATGGAAAAATTATCAACACTTTTCCGATACATATAAACGTATCCGAATTGCATACATTGAAGCAGCGAGGAAACGACCGGAAGAATTTGAAAAGCGATTAAATCATTTCATTAGCAAAACGAAAGAGAATAAAAAGATAACAGGATTTGGCGGAATTGAAAAATACTATTAAAACAAAGAGAATGCAAAAAAA
>JAISEJ010000118.1 GCA_031264155.1 Tannerella sp.
AACAATACCTGCGCATAGCGCATGATCATGATGTTATCCGGGCTGAGGAACCAGCCTTGACCTCGCGTTCCGCATACTTCCGGATTGCGCCAGTATTTCACACAGAAATAACCGGAACCGTCTGCAACCCAGGGTCTGTCTATCGTGCCACACGTATTGACCGGTTCGCCGTTTTCGTCCTGATAGTATTCGGCATTCATTCCGGCGCCGCCGTTTGTTGCATAATTAATTAACCGGGGATAATCTTTCATTTCAATGATCGGCGAAGGATGCTCGTCGCCCGGGCCGATAATGGTGGCCAGTTTGCGCGTATCTCCCGACTGATAGGAGTCGTACAGCTTTTGATCGCCGTATGCATACGCAAAATCGGAAATGGGCTTTGGCATGCAGAAGGACGATATCCAGTGATTGTTCACTCCAAACTGTCCCCAGCTCATACTTCCGTATTCGGTAAACTGTATTTCGAATATGGATTCTTTCCCGTTGCGGTTCGCTATTTCATGAATGTTTACATAGTTTTCTTCCAGTTGGAACTTCCCGTCTATCTGGGTGAAAACAGGAATCGCTTCGCTGTATTTCTTTAACCACATAAGCGCATCGCCCTGATAGGCCAAAGCCGCTTCCCGTGTTGCGCGTCCCCTGTCTCTCAAGGGTTGATCGGCTTTCCAGGGCAACAGTTCGGCCGCCGTTTTCATGTCATCGGCAATCGCTTCAAATACTTCATCCTGCGTATTGCGGGGATGAAGCCCGTCGTCCTTTACCGTTTCCAGTTCCAGCGGTACGCCGCCAAAGTCTGCTCCCAGATAATAATAGAACAGGCCGCGAAGAAAATAACATTCGCCAATCAGCCGGTTTCCATCCGATTCGGTCAACACTCCCCGTCCAATCATATCTTTCAGGATGGGTATGGCCGAATTGGCCCGCGAAATGCCAATATAGTTATTGGACCAGAATACATTCAGCGCATCAAAATCCGTCGGTATTTCATACGTGTTCCAAAATATGTCGGAACCTGCATTATGAAAATCCTGGGAAGGGAAATTTGAGGTAAACCAAATGCCTTTCAGCGTATAATCAATATTGTTATTCAATGTATTATACACGCCTGTCACTAAAGAATAGCCATCTTCCGGTTTAAGAAACAGAGACTTCTCATTGATACCGGATGTATCGGTCTGGGTTAAAAAATCATCACAGCCGGAAAACAAAATGACGAGCAGTGACAAACTCAACGTCTTTATACTTACTATTTTTTTCATTGCTTTACTTATTTATCGTTTTATATTAAATCAGAATTGAATGTTCAGGCCTAAAGAGACATATTTTGAGTATGGATAAATACCGACATCGACTCCCGAAGCCGTCACACCACCCACATTTCCATCGGAAGCTACACTCCGCCCGATTTCCGGATCCACACCGGAGTAACCCGTCACGGTAAAAAGGTTCTGCACGCTGGCAAATACTCTTAACTTGTAGATTTTGGCCTTTTGCATCAAATGTGCGGGCAAGGTATAACCTATCTCCACATTTTTCAGTCTCAGATAGGAACCGTCTTCCACAAACGCATCGCTTACACGGCTGTTGCCGGCTACATCGCTCCATACGGCACGCGGATAGACATTACTGCTGCCTTCGCCCGTCCAGCGGTTTTCGTAAAATTCCCGTCCGACGTTTTGCAGGCCGATACTGCCTTCTGTGTTCATACTGATGAGATTACGTTTCACAAAGCTTAATATTTTGTTGCCGGCCGAATAGTTGAAGAAAAGATTGAAATCAAAATTTCTGTATTCACCCGTGAAGTTTATCCCTCCGTAAAATGCAGGAATGGGGCTTCCGATATTCGTACGGTCATCGTCCGTAATACGTCCGTCGCCGTCCAGATCGACAAACTTGCGGTCGCCGGGAGCCGTCCCGGATGTATTGTACCATATATCCGGATCGTTGGCCAGCCGGCGGGCATTCTCATTCAGGGCATCCAGTTCGGCCTGTGTCTGTATAATGCCGTCGACCTTGAATCCGTAAAAATCACCGATGCTTCCGCCTACTTCCGACATGGAGAATACAGCCCAGGGCGTATTTCCCGTGGTCGGGAAATTCAGGCTCTGCAGATTGGCAACGGCGTCCACACCGGAGGATAGTTTCTCAATCCTGTTTTTTACCGTTGTCAGGTTTACATTGATGCCATACTTGAATTCTTTTGTATAGTCACGGAAGTCAATCATAAATTCAAATCCACTGTTTCTTATGCTCCCTACATTACGCGTCGCTTCCAGAAATCCCGTTTGCGCCGGCATCTTTGTCTTCAACAGGAAATCGCTGGATTTCTTTATGTAATAGTCTGCCGTAATCATGAGTTTATTGTTCAGGAAACCCAGGTCGATACCTATATCCGTCTGTTTGGACGTTTCCCATTTTAAATCCGGATTCGGCAGGAACGACTGCGCCATACCGTCCGTATAGGTTTTGTCCTGCCCGAATACATATCCCCGGTTGCTGCTGCGGCTTCCTGTGGTATAGGAAGACTGGTACTGGAAAAGACCGATGTTCTGATTTCCGGCTTCCCCGTAACTGGCCCTGAATTTCAGGTTGCTGACGGCATCCAAATCTTTCAGGAAACTTTCTTCTTTCGCACGCCATGCGGCAGAAACGGAAGGGAAAGTTCCCCAGCGGTTACCGGGGGCAAAGCGGGAAGAACCGTCCCGGCGAACCGTAGCCGTCAGGATATACCGCTCGTCAAACTTATAGGTGGCACGCCCGAAATAAGAAGCCAGCGACCATGTTTGCTGATAACCCGCTATCGTACGGATATTTTCCATGGAGGCCAGGTTGCGCAGACCGTCGCTCATCACACCTTCACCTTCGGCGTTTATATCGCGACCCGTATTTTCCTGGATGGACATACCGGCCAGGAGGTCGAGACCATGCCGGTCGAATGTTTTGGAATAGCTCGCCGTATTTTCCCACAGGTATTCGAAGCTGTTGCTTGCATATTGCCTGTAAGTAGCCTTGCGTGTTACTGGTACCCGGTCGTCATACGGATGAAAATTATATCCGGAAGAAGCGCCATAGCTGATGCCGAAGTTTGTTTTCAATGTCAACCCGTTTACCGGATAAATTTCGATAGCCGTGGTTGCCGTCAGGTTGTGATGGACATTTTTCTGGTCATTCAATTTGCTGCGGGCATAGACATTCTCGTTGTCTCTTACCGCATTTTCCGTTTTGCTGTAAAAGCCATAGTTGCCATTCCCGTCATCCGGAAGGTCTGTCAGCGGATTGGCGGTCATTGTCGGAATCAGTTTTGCCAGACGGCCTACTCCGCCCTGGCCCGAACCGAATATGACTTTCTCGTCCGTATAGGCATATCTCGCCGTTGTGGATGACTTCAACCATTTTACCGGTTTATAATCATGGGTAAACGCCGTATTATAGCGGTTATAGTCCGAAAATTCAACAATCCCCTTGTGCTTCATCATTCCAATCGATACGGAGGTAAGCGCTTTTTCCGTTCCTCCGCGAAGGCTCAGGTTATAATTCTGCTTCAATCCGGGACGATACATCAAATCCTGCCAGTCAATCGTCCGTAATCCGGCCGGATTCGACCATTCTGCCAATACCGGCGAATTTTCCCTGGAGGCTACTTCCATTGCCAGCCCGACAAATTCCTGAGAATTCAG
Source organism: Tannerella sp. (assembly GCA_031264155.1). GTDB lineage: Bacteria > Bacteroidota > Bacteroidia > Bacteroidales > Tannerellaceae > Tannerella. The sequence goes on from JAISEJ010000118.1 coordinate 3,678, forward strand.
CATATCGTATTTCTGAGGCTCGAATTGCACGGAGGTAGTTGCATCGAACGAAGTTTGCACCTTGCCCTGTTCTCCTCTTTTTGTGGTGATGATTACCACTCCGTTTGCCGCCCGGTTGCCATAAATGGCAGCGGCTGAAGCATCCTTCAATACGTCAATCGACTGTATATCCTGCGGATTAATACTGGATATATTGGCGCCCGGATAACCGTCGACAACATACAGGGGAGTGTTATCTCCAAAAGAACCGATACCCCGAATCTGCACCTGTACGCTCGCACCCGGCGCCCCGTCGTTATTGGTCACCTGAACACCCGACATGCGCCCCTGCATGGCTTGACCTATATTGGTTACCGGCACTTTTACAATCTGTTCGGAAGCAATCGAACTGATCGCTCCGGTCAAATCTCTGCGTTTGGCCGTACCGTAGCCGATTACGACGACTTCTTCAAGCGCTCGAGCATCTTCTAACAGGGTAATTAGCAGTGATTCACCTCCTGTAAAAGCTGATAATACGTTGGTTTCCTGCGTAACATATCCGATAAAAGATACTTGCAGCACGGCATTGTC
>JAISEJ010000230.1 GCA_031264155.1 Tannerella sp.
GGCGTCCATACATCGTGGGCGCAGGCGTCCATGCATCGTGAGTTAATAAGCACAAAGTCATACCGCGTGAAGTATAATACCGGAAGCGGATACGCTCCCAGCCTGCTACGCAATGCGCAACCAGTTCGGGGATATGCCGGGCAATTGCGTAACATGAATATATAAGACTTCGGCTTGCAATCCGAAATTCCCGGACGTATTGCGAAAACATCAGTCATATCCCGGATTTTGCCCGTTTTTCCAGTTATCCGGTCCTCCGTTTTGTGCGCGGATCACTTCGTTCCGGTCTAATACCTGTTGCGGAACCGGGAACCAATAGTTGTACCAGTTAAACTTCCTGTTTCCTCCGGTTGCCGGGATGACCGTATAATGCAGCTTGCCGTCTATTTCTTCGATTCTCATGGCATGCAATCCCCGGCTGTAAAGTTCTTCGGCCGCTTTCCACCGAACGATGTCCCACCTGCGCTTGTCCTCAAAAGCTAATTCCACCCTGCGTTCGCGACGGATTTCCGTTCTCATCTCCGACTGGGATAAACCTTCTCTTAACGGCGGCAGATAAGGGTTTGACGGATTGCGTTCCCGTACCTGATTGATTGCAGCATATACCGACGGATCGGGGCCTGCGGCTTCGTTCCGGGCTTCCGCATAACCAAGGAGGACTTCCGCATAACGGAAATAATAATAGTGCTGACTGCTTGTGTAGCCATCCCAGTTAGCTGCGCCTAACTGAATATTCGGATTCATTCTTTTCCGCAGGTTATACCCCGTATTGGTAGCATCTCCCGCATCAGAGAGGTCTAATTCATTTAGACTGCCCACGCCCAGACGGGTATAAATTGTGTCATTATACCAATATGAGCCATCGTAGACGATTGATTCATAGAAACGCCTTTCCCGGTTTGCATACGGATTTTGGGGATCGTATCCTGATTCCGGATCGTCGACGGGTCTGCCGTTTGCCATACAGTATGAATCCACCAGGTCTTGTGTTGGCCCTACTGCTCCCCAACTGGTATGCGCGTCATTACCTACATAAGGAGTGGACATTAACGCCGATTCCCTACCGCCCAATTGTGCAGTTCCCGGATAATATTGTCTGTACATGATGCCTTCGTCATTCGCATTTCCTTCCGGCAGAAACAGTATGCCATAATCCGGATAAAGCCTGTAAACGCCCAAATCCATCACTTTTTTGTAAGTCTCCGCTGCCTGCGCCCAGCGCGCCGGTTCATTATCAGGATTAAGAAGCGCACTGGCATCATATAATTCCATCCAGCCTTTCAGTGTCAGGGCCGCGCCTTTCGTGATTCGTCCGGGTTCGCTTGAAACGTTTAATTCGTCTGCCGCCAGCGCACATTCGCCGATGATGAATCTTGCCGTTTCTTCTGCCGTAGCCCTGGGCTTAAATATATCGTCGCCTTGCGTAAGCCGGTTTAGCGGTTCCGTAATAATCGGGAGGCCGCCATACGACATCCACAGAATATGATAGAAGTAAGCGCGCAGATACCGCGCTTCGCCAATGCGAACCCGTTTGTAATCTTCGGGCAAATCCGATTTTTCAACATTGGTAATAAAGATATTGCATCGCCGTATATAACCATAATTTGAATCCCACCATAACCTCAAGCCGGAACTGCCTTCCGGATAATTACCGGCTGCCGTGTAAGTGCCCTCTCTTTCGAGACCGCGGGAGGTCGTCCAGCCATATCCGCACATTGAGTTATCGCTATAATTTTCAAACGGATCATACCAGTCGTTTCCATCGGGAAGATTGGCATAGATATCATTCAAAAACAAATCGGCCGTATTTTCGTCACTCCATACCGTGGCGTCCGACAACTGGTCTTGCGGTATGACATCCAGAATTTCGTCATTACAAGCATTCAACAAAAGTCCGGATAAAACAATTATATATATATTTTTCATAAATCGTATGTTTTTTGTATAATTAAAAATGAATATTGACTCCCACTGATGTTACGCGTTGCTGAGGATAATACCATCCATTGCTCTGGCTCATTTCCGGGTCGAAGTTTTCGAGTTTGCTCCATGTCAACATATTTTGCCCGGACAGGTAAATCCTGACCGCAGATAATTTCGCTTTGGATAAAACCGCTTGAGGTATCGTATAGCCGATTTCAACCGTTTTCAATCGCAGGTAACCCGCATCCTGCAACCACCATGAAGAATATTGCCTGTTGTTTTGTACCGGTTGCGGCGTTACACGGGGATTTCCGGCATTCGGATTATCCGGCGTCCATACGTCGAGCGCAGTAATGGGCACCGAACCCATATTTTCAAATGGAAAAACGGCCGTTCCGTCCATATAAAAATCCCTCATCGCTGCGCCTTGAAGCAGAAGATTCAAATCAAAATCCCTGTATCGCACCGACGGGGACAGTCCGTAAATGATCCGGGGAATATCCGAATTGCCAATCGGCACCTGGTCATCTACCGTAATAGAACCGTCTCCGTTTGTATCCTGATATTTAATGTCGCCCGGATGAACAGCGCCCCAGGGCTGCCTTACTTCATATTCGTTTTCGTCGATGACGCCGTCGCCATTCAAATCATCCGATAGCTGGAACAGTCCCAGCGCTTTATAACCGAATTTAGTAGACAGGGGCCTCCCGGTCTGTCTTCGATTCGGATTGTCGTAAGTTGCCGCAGTCTCAAATATTTCCACGATTTTATTTTCCGCATACGTGAAATTGAGTTGGATGTCGGCATGTAAATCCCTGGAAAAATCGTGAAATGCTCCTACGCTAAATTCAAAACCTTTATTTGCCATCCTCCCCTTGTTTTCCTGGGCAATTCCTACTCCGTATTCGAACGGGACGGTAACTTGCGGACTGACCAGCATATTACTTCTTCTTTCGCTGAAAACATCGGCTGAGACTGTAAGTTTGTTGTTAAACAGCCCTAAATCAATCCCCACATCCAGTTTTTTCGCTTTCTCCCAAGTGATATCAAGATTCGGCTCCGAACGCTCGTAAATGCCTTGTGTCGGCGCCCCGTTCAATACGGTCGCATTACCATAAAGCCCGTACGAAGTCAGGTATTGGAAAGGGCTGGAGGCCAGCGCTCCCGATTCTCCGTATGAGAAACGGAGTTTCAGGTTGTTTAACCATCCTGTTTTGTCCTTCAGAAAAGATTCTTCCGTCATTCGCCATCCAAGGGACACGGAAGGAAAGAACCCGAAACGATGATTCGGCGCAAAATAGTAACTGCCGTCGTATCGTCCGGCTGTTTCAATCAGGTATTTATCGTCAAAAGCATAATTTAAACGATAAATAATGGAACGTTGTTTTGTCTCGCTCGAACTGCCTTCATTGCTCAAATCGGCAGGGTCGGAACTGCCTGTGTTGATTTCGGGAATATTTACGTTATAGTTTCGCCTGACGGCGCCTAACCGGACATATTCCGTATCCCATGCCTCGAATACGACCAAACCGCTTACATCGTGTTTGCCGAAGGTGCGTTTATAATTAATATGCCCTTGCAAGTTGAGGCTTTGATCTTCATAATATACTTGACTAAGCGAAGGCTTTTCAGGGCCGTCATATCCGGCAAGCGTATATACATAAGGTTCCTGTGAAGTGTCTACCGTATAATAGGGCATGGGAGTCTTCCACAGTTTCGTACGCGTAGGCCTCAAGTCGTATGCAACGACTCCTTTCAGTGTCAATCCTTTTACAAAAGGAATTTCCTGCTCGATTGTCATCTGATTGTATAAAACATAGTAACGCTGTTCATTCGAACCGCTCAAAAATATCTGTCCGTAAACGGAACGTCCTTCATACACGCCGGGCAATCCGTTTGGATAGGTAACAGGAGCTACCGGGGGTGTGCGGAACGCCTGATAAAAAATCTGATCACCGCCTCCTGACGGGACTCCGGCTTGTTTGAATTGTTCTATACGACCGGTAATGGACAATTCGACATTTGTTGTTCGAGTCGCTTTCATGTTGATCTTCGACATTAATGTATATTTGTTCATATCCGTCGGTTTCCACATACCGCCCTGGTACAAATAATTCAAACTGACATAATAATCCACATTCTCGTTTCCGCCGGACAATTGAATGTTATGGCTTGTGAGCGGCGAATTGGGAGTGATCAGTTCTTTCAATACATTATGATTGGGATGGGTGACCGGGTCTGATCCGTCTTTGAACTTTTGGAGATCCGATTCGGAATATCTGTGAGGTTGCCCCATGTTATCATTGGCCATATTGAACAGCGTCGCATATTGGTAGGAATCGGCAAACTTCGTAAGTACTGTGGGATTCTGCCATCCGTAAAATCCGTTGTATGAAAAAGAAGCTGTTCCTTTTTCGCCTTTCTTGGTAGTAACTAAAATTACCCCGTTTGCCCCGGCCATGCCGTACGAAGCAACTGCTGCTGCGTCTTTTAATATGGTAATTGATTCTATTGTGTTCGGATCCAGACGCGAAAAGTCACGGGGAATCCCGTCCACAATTATCAATGGAGATGTACCTCCTGTCGTGCCGATACCTCTTATCAATATGTTTGCCCTGTCAGCTCCCGGTTCGCCGTTTCCCTGTGTGAAAATAATACCTGACATTCTGCCTCCCAACGTATTGGTAATATCCCCTACCGGCTGCTGAACAATTGTTTCACCGTTAATGGCAGAAACGGATGCTGTCAAAGACGTTTTTTTCTGGGTTCCGTATCCGACAACAACCACTTCTTCCAAATTTTGAGTGTCTTCTCTAAGCGTTATGTTCAGAACCGTATTATCACCTGTAACTATTTCCTGCCTCAAATAACCGACATAGGATACGATGAGTACTGCCCCCTGGGATACTTGTAACGAAAACCGTCCTTCAATATCCGTTATAACTCCGTTGTTTGTCTCTCTTTCGAGCACATTTGCCCCTATTACAGGCTCACCTTTTTCATCTACAACTTTTCCTGTAATCGAACGCATTTGTTGAATCTGCTGATTCCCGTATGTGTTCTTTTTTTCTAAAGGAAAACCATCAGATGAAGGCATAGCATTTGCTGCACATGCAACAAGCAGTGCAAAAACAAAGAAAATTCTGTTCATATTCTAACTGTGTTTAATGGTTTATTAAATCATTTTTGATTCGTATCATTTTTTTATATCGAAAAAATCATATTTGTCATCTGCATTGCCGATTTTCAGGTACCGGCGGCTAACGACCGGCTTCGTTTCATCCGGCGGATAATATTCGGCAAGCATCAGATAGCCGTCTTTATCGTTCGGTAAATTCATCTTGCAGGAGAGCGTTTTCTTGCCGTATGGCGGTATATCTATCTGTCTGTTCTGCTGCCATACGGTTTCACCCTTGCTGTTCAGCAGTTTCAGGAGGATGTTTCCTTGTGACGGCTGTTTGTTGTCGTTAATACCTGCGAGGCTAAATAACAATTCACTGCCCGGCTGGTACGGGGGAATATGTTTCATATAGCGCTGGTCTGTCAGATTGATAAACACGGCCTGGGGTGCAAAACAATCTTCGAACCATTTCAGCGCAGGCGAAAGTTCCAAATCTTTGATATGATTGACAAACCAGTCGCCGGTAAATCCGTAGTTGTTAGTCAGGTGGCAGAATGCCAGTACACCGGCAAGCGAGCGTTCGGCGCGTAACCATTCCGTTTCCAGCTGCAACCAGTACGCCTGCATTTCCCTGCGAGATTCGGGAGAAGCATCCCGGCCTGCAAAATAGTCGTAATTATTTACCGTCAATTTGGAAGGATTCCCGTTTCGCCAGAGCCAGATCCATCCGTATTCGTTGACTAATTGCGGCACGCCGGCATCCCGGAAATGTTCGAAGCCGTTCCAGTTATCAAGATTTCCCAAGTCGTACGGATGCTTCTCAAAATAATCTTGTGCCCGGTCGGTTGGCATCAGTGTGAGTGATCGGTAGGGGTGAGGTTCGTCCATTTCGTCGTTATTCATTTCGTTCGAGGTCATGTATCCTGAATCCCATATCCGCGTGGGATCCAGTTGTTTCAATTCGGGAATCAACGTGTTGCCGATGTAAGCATCCCAGTTTTCGTTGATGGCATCCCAGATGACGATACTCGGATGATTGCCGTCACTCCATATCCAGTTGGTATATTCTTTCCTGATTTGCTCATCCCATCCGTGGTTCTGCCAGTAAAACCATTCGTTTTGCAGGACGATACCGTATTCGTCGCACAGATCATACCAGAAGTCGGGAACAATACCTACACAGATACGCATTGCATTCCAGTGAAGCGACTTGGGTATATCAATGAGCATTTTTTTCACCCACTCCCTGTCCCAGGCCAGGTTGTCGCAGTCGGGGTCTTCAAAGAAGCGTTGCAGGGTGATATTGGAACCTCTCAAGTAATATTTTTCATTATTAAGCACGAAATGCTTCCCCCGCTTTGTGAAATCCCGCATTCCGAAGTTCGCCGCATACTTGTCCGAGAGATCGTCATTGTCGTATACGGTGACTTGTCCTTCGTAGAGGAAAGGCGCTTCCGGCGTCCACAGGACAGGATCCTCTATCGGAATCATTGTTTCGAAAAAGGTGATATTGTCGCGCTTGGCTATTCCTTTTACCGTCCGTCCGGCAACGATTTTTCCGCTTGATTTTTCTTTTATCGCAAACTCCATCCGGCACGAGTCGCGCATTGTGTCGCCGAAAATCATTTGCGGCGGATACGTACTCAGCAGCCTGACTTTGACGGCCACGGATTTCGTGGCTGCGGAAGGAAGAAACAGGACGTTTTTCACTTTTATCTTCCCCGTGGCATGGATAAAGACGTCATCCCATATTCCCGGCATGTAATGGACTTTTTCCTTGTCGGTGCTTCCGGCGGCTTCGCTGGGTAGCCATGCCCTGTCGCCGACTTGTATCAGAATCTCATTTTCTTCGCCGAACCGGACAGCGTCGGTGATGTTAAATTCGACCGGCGTGTAACATTCCATCGAACTGCCGAGCAATCGTCCGTTTACGTAAGCCACCGTTACGTACTGGCTCTTTTTAATGGTCAGGAACAGTTGTTCGCCGGTTAGTCGTTTGTCAAGCCGGATTTTCTTCCTGTACCAACTGTACATGGGCGTATAGTCTCTGTTCAGGAAGTTGAACTGTTCGGAGAGCTGTGTTTCGGTCGGACGGTGAAAAAACTTTTCATATTGTCCGATACGTGGCACAGCCAGATGAATCAATCCCGGGACGGGGATTCTGCGCGTAAATTTCGCCGGAGGAAAAGCCGTCTGTGTCTGCTCAAATTCCCATTCTCCGTTTAGCGAGATTACGGTTCTGCCTTCCCGCGCCATCAGGAACAGCGGGCACAGGCAGATGAGGATAAGAAATAATAATAGTCGTTTCATGATATTATACGATAAATAATTTACATCTGCAAAGATAATCGTTTTCGCAACGACTTTTGTTTGCGATTTTATCAACTATTTATGGTATCTTATTATTAACAAATTCGGAGGTGATTTAAAAGGTATGTTATCCATTATACATACCCCCACCCTTAATAACCTGAGTTTTGGATAAGCATCATTTAAAAACACGATTATTCGGCAATTTTGCCCGACGGGGGGCAGACGGGGGCAGACACCCAGGTCATCCCCAACGCCGATACCTGGTAGGGGCAGACCAGCGTGTCTGCCCCACATGTACCCGGCCCCGTTGCCCGTCAGGGCACACATATCAATAGAAAAACGGTTCAAATCACAACGAAAACCTCGTCGAGGTTTCATCTAATGAATGTCCTGACGGACATTTGGAAATGTTTTATAACCGTTTTCTATTGATATATAAGTCCTGATCTTTAGATTTGCCTTTAGATTTGCCTTTAGATTTGCCTTTAGATTTGCACTCGAAAATTGATTAACGGTTATTAGGGTTAATTTCTTACTTTTGTTGTATGAAAGAAGGAATTAACCGATACTTGAAAGTAAACTATAAGTC
>JAISEJ010000046.1 GCA_031264155.1 Tannerella sp.
ACCCCGATGGTGAATTTGTCCACCTGATTGTTGGTGCTGTTATTGGTGGATTTATGAATTTAATGATGAATGCCCACAATGTTGATAATTTTTGGCAGGGATTGGGGTATTTTGGCATTGGTGCAGCAGCAGGGGCATTAGGCGCAGGTGTCGGTGCAGGTATCAGTTCCGCAATGGCTGGCGGTACATTTGGGGCGGGCTTTGTTGGCTCATCTGCGGCTATGAGCGCTTCAAGTAGTTTCATAACAGGCGCAGCAATCGGGGGCGGTGCGGGTTTTGCCAGTGGATTTACGACAGGTCTTGGAAATGGGCTAATGGGTGGTCAAAATTTTGGTCAGGCATTAGGCAGCGGCTTAAAAGGCGGTGCAATAGGCGGTCTTTCTGGGGCGGCTATTGGCGGTATTGTAGGAGGAATACAAAATCAAAGGCAATTAATTGCATTTAGAAAGGGAAATCAATCGTTGGGAATAAATGGAAGCGACCCTGTACCTGCTACTGACGAATTTTTATCAAAAGCACAAAAAGCATGGTATAAAAATGCCCCCATGGATAAAGTAAGGACTTTTACTGTTGAAAACGTTCCTGCTTCCATTCAAAATACGTTGGATGCAAATAATGCACCGGCGCTAACAAGAGCGTTATCAACCGGTGGTAAATTGATAGGTTTTTCAAATGTTTATTTCAATAACAACCTCGCTTTTTTAAGTGCCAAAGATTTATTTTACTCGATGGGACATGAGTTTGTGCATGTATCACAGTTTGCAGCATTAGCAGGTCAAAGTGCAAGTTTATTGAGGCAACCCGGATTTATGGACATGTTGGAATTTCATGCGTATAGTTACCAAAATACACTTGGAGGAACGCAGTTTAGCAGCTTCACAAGAGCAGAAATAATCAATTGGCAAAATACTTATCCCCAACTCTTCAATTCTATGGGGTGGATGAGTTTCCCGTGGACATCCGCTCATTCATTTTCATATCCATTTTAATTTGCCATGAAAATATTACTGGTCATAGTATTATTGTCTTTTCAAGTGCCAATCGTATTTGCACAATGTATCAGTGTTGAATTATCGGTAACATGGGAAACCGGTTATAATATTTTTAAGAAAGATACTGCGATATACATTCCGAAACTTCGTATTACATACCGTAATCTTTCCAGTAACAGTTATTATTTTTTAAAAGTATCCGGCGGTAAGGGTGAATTACCGGAAATGCCTTACGCAGGTTCGGTACATCCTTCTAATTTTGATGAATATTTGCGTTGGCGTGATGATTACTTTGGAAAAGCAAAATCGCATAATAATTATGCGAATCAGAATTTTCATGTGAGAATCGGAGGAACGCCTTTGTATAATGATAGCTGGTATGTTCATAGTGATACACTCGACTATCACAAAGAATACGAAATAGACTTTATAAATAGTGAATTGGCAGATATTTACGAGTATATATTCCGTAATAGCAATATCAAGTATGTAGAAAAAGACCTTTATTTCTCGCCATTGGACATAACTCCTAAAAATATTTTAGGTGCAGTTAAAAGCCAATTTGTATTTTTAAAACCTAATGAAGTACATATTGATACTTACAATCTTATTGGTTTCAAATTAGTTGAAGGATGTTTTACTTTTATGTTAAATCAAAATGGCTTTAAGAGTTATGTTCTTGTTCAACCAATATGGGATAATAAGCAATCTTTATGGGTTGAACAAAAAATGGAATTGCCAATCAAAGTAGGTGAATATCATTTATATAGCGGGTCATTTTTCACAAACAGTGTGAAAGTTGATTTTTAAGCATACGAGCGGTCGTTTTACCCCACGATGAGCGGTATATGCACCGATGAGCAGCTAATTGTATTGCAAATTGAAACACGAGGGTGTGTCAAAAGTATTTTCAGGTCTTTTTTATTCGGACTCCTACCTGAGATTGATTTCAAATATTCAACTCTCGAAGATGAATATCGACTTTTGACACACCCTCCGGTGGAATCGCTTCGCTAAGTTGCCGCTTGAAATAAATCATCCAGTTGATTGTAAAAAAATCGGAGACATAAAAAGAAAAGCCGAGTTTTATCCGGTAGCCATGGACACGATGTGGCTGACCGCGGCGAAGCCGTGAAAAGGAGATAACAAATGAAAGATATAAGGAAATGATATGATGTTAGTTGACTTGACATAATTTGAGATTACTTATCCACATATTCCCGTTGATATTGCTTTTTGGCAATATACTTGCATCCATGGGCAGGCAGGGATTATCATGACACAAGAAGACATTAGAGGCTTACCCGGACTTGGTGGAGACCCAATGACAAGTCCGTTATATGATACAGATGTTTGGAGTGCTTATGCTAATGAAGCAGGACGTATTCAATTTCCCGACAGGTTTATAGAATCGTCATTGGAGAGAATACCCCGTGCAATGCAAATGGGTGGACGAGTGGCTGTTAATCTTAATACGGGAAATACCGGACATAGTGTAGTTATGCAAAGCGTAGTTCAAAAAACAATTACCAAAGTTAATGGAACGGTAGTCCAGAAACTGTTTTACTACGCTATGAACCCCGGGAATGGAGGCAGCATTATACGAATTACAGGCCGCAGCATTGTCAGGTCATATAACGTTTTTTATATCTTTTGATTAAATACAGTGTTATGCGCAAATACTTAATAATAGTATTCATGTGTTCGGGAATGTGTTCTTATGCTCAGGAGAATATCAATATGATAAAAATATTAGATATTGAGCAGGATATTATTTCTTTAGAAAAAAGGATAACGAGTTTGGTAAAAAAGAAACCGGAGATAGCCAATATTCGGGGATTACGACAATTTCATGTTTTTGGATTATATTCTGGAAACAGTAGAAAGGAAGATTTTCTTAACCGTTCTTTTTTATACAAACTTTCTCTTGGCGGTTATTATGATATTAAGTCAAATTTTTTGTTTTGGAAAAGGCGAAAATATATAAAGGCTCAGACATCAATAACCGACTCCGTGGGTAATTTGGTAGCAAGAGGCGATGCGAGGTTAGTTCATGTGGCACCTGTTTTTGGACAATATAATATAGAATTGGCAAAAATGTTTTTTGACAAGGAAATTGATTTTGTTTTTGATTTGGGCTTTCCTTATTCTTCACGCTATATGGTTGGTATCAAAGGCAATAATTTGTATGCACTTCAAAACACAAAGGAGGGCTTAAAGGTATATCCCTGGGACGAGTTTATGCAGTGTTGTTATGATGAGTGGGTGTTTCAAGGGAAAAGACAAGAGTAAAAATGATAAGAAAGGCGTAGATGTGATAATTCCGTATTTCTCCTTAAGGTTGCTGCAAACAGCAAAACAAGGGGATGATTTTTCCGTTTTGGGCAGTTTAACGATCATTACCGATGCGGCAGGAAA
>JAISEJ010000084.1 GCA_031264155.1 Tannerella sp.
AAAAAGAAGTGTCAGATGAAAAAGACTCGATGCCGGATGGGATAACGATTATTTATTGAAAATCCTGAAAAATTATAATGCGTTTGCCCTGCGATCTACCGCAACAACGACCGCCCCGACAACGCCTCCCTCATCCTTCACGGACTCGACGCTTGGAAAGGCAGGGAAACCGTCAGTTTCAATATCATTGAATTTGAAAAATGAGATACGTGTAGAAACAGGGCATGCCCTGTCTCTACCCAGCCAACAACCAAAATCAGCCAACAATGAAACCAGTTTCAAAGATCATCACAGCCATCCTCCTGACGGCAGTATGCAGCATCCATCTGTTTGTCCAAAGCAACATCATCGATCTCTCCGTCGTGTCGCCCACTACGAGCGGCACAGGCTGGACATACAATCACGTATACACGATAGCGAATGGCGCGGACGTAACCGTCATAGGCGATGACGTGAACGACTACAGACGCATAGTGATTGAAGCGAATGCGACCGCAATGCTTACGCTGGACAACGCGACAATTAACACCCCTTCCACCGACTATGGTCAAGGCGCGATTATGCTCGATACCAATGCGACGCTTACGCTGAATCTTGTGGGGACGAACAGTGTGACCGGAGCGGACAGTTGGCCGGCGATAGCATGGCAACCGCAATTTAATTTTTCAGGATTTTCAATAAATAATCGTTATCCCATCCGGCATCGAGTCATTTTCTTCTGACACTTCTTTTTTTCGACTGTTCATGTTTAATCAGATTAAGAGCAATCCGATTAATCAGGGAGAAGTTTTGCGCGTCATATCCGTCCCGTTTACGGGATTGATCTTCCGGGAAAGAAACATCCAGTTACCAGTGCAGTTGATTCTCAATGCCCCAACGGGAACGGACAGCCTTACCAGCGACTTCAGCGGAGGCCTTTGAAGAGGTGATGTAATACCGGGTTTCTTTTTCCTCTTTCCCGGTAGATTTGATGTAGCGGACAGCTTCTATTTTGACTACTGCCGACAGGGATTTCCACAGTGCAGCATTTTCCATGAATGAAAGATCCCGATAAAGGAAGCAGTGACGGCTTTCTATGCGGCCATGTCCAAAATCTTCTTCCTTCCACTCCAAAGTGGCCTTCGTGAAACGGGCCGTTCGTTCCGCATCTTCCTCCAGGCTGCCCTGATTTCCTTTCACCGCCAATATATAATCAGCTTCCCTGGATACAATCTTTTCTGCAATATCCCGCTGACACCCCATCGCGTCTATCGTCACGATACACCCCTTTAATGCCAGTACATCCAATAATTTGGGTATTGCGGTAATCTCATTCGACTTTTCGTCCGCTTTCACCTGGCCCGGACTTAACTGATTCGCATTCGCCCGGGCGCTAACCACATGAATCGCATGCTTCCCGCCTTTGTCGCGAGAACCGCTATCCGCTTTCCCGTCCATACTCACTGCCTCCCCTTCCGTAAGCTCCGATACTGCCCGTATCCACGAAATAAACGCTTCTTCAATGGCTAACGGATCAAGGGCGCTGAAAAAACGGTTGAACATATCATGGGAAGGAATGCCAGTCGGTAAGCGAAGATATTGACGCAGCCATTCTTCTTTGGCTTTACCGTAATCTTCTGTTTCATTCCATGTCTCTGCACCACAGATTACCGCTGCTAACGTGATAAAGATAATATCTTCCAGTATATGTTCTTTGCACCGATCTATACGTGGATCCGGCAGATGCGTAAAATAGCTGACTGGATTTTCCTTTTGCTTTTTTCCCCGCGATGATAATACTTTTTTTATAATGCGGTTGTTCTGATTATATATCATATTTCTGATATTTACAATAATCGGTTGTATAGACCGTGATATTATGGATAAGAAGGAAGGAATATCTTTGCCTTCAGTGGAAAATCTCAGATTTACGACTCAAAATGGTAATGAGGTTCGTTTACAATGGAATATTCCGTCAAATATTCCGTCAGAAATGCAGAGGCCATTATCCGTTTATGTTCAGGTATATAGAGGTAATGCGCTTGAATATCAGATTTCTTTGTCGGATGAACCCACAACATGGAGTTATATTTTGGTAGAACCGGATAATAAATATCGTATAATTGTAAAGATACAAGGCTGGTTAAAAGAGAATGTTTATGGAGCGTCTGACGAGATATATTCGCTGGGACAAACAGTTGATGTAAATTGAATAATAACGAAATTGCATTCTCAAATTATGGCTGGTAGCGGCATATATTTATCCAAACGGTTGCGGGTGGGCTTATCCCCGTCGACAAAGCTTGCTTTCATCGTTAAGATTCGACGATTTCCATCGTCAAGGTTCGAATCTTCTATGCCGCACACAGTATAATCACCGTTCTTTGTCTTTCCGATACGACAATTTGAAACGCACCCGACGCTTGGCGATTCCCGGTTTTTTTTTAACTTTGCACTCATAATAGCATTATTGAGAATAGAAAGTAGCACTTAATTAAAATAGATAATCATGAAAAATAAAATCCTGTTTTTATCAGCATGTGTCGTTTTGATTGCGACGGCACAGGTGGATGCGAAAGATATTTCGGTAAAGATAACGAAGAAATATTTGAATCTTCCCGTTTCGCACCGGGCTTCCCGTTCGGACATGACATTTGAGATAGACGGTAAGTCGGAAAGAACGTTCGGCATACGCCTGGCGCCTGACCTGGCGGACTATTGGGTTTTCTGCGACGTCTCCGCTTTTAAGAATAAAGAACTGAAAATCCTGTATGCCGGGGATGGCGCAGGGCTTTGGCAGATATATCAGGCGGATGAGATTGCCGGGCAGGACAGTTTGTACAGGGAAACAAACCGCCCACAGCTTCACTTTACGCCGAAAAGAGGCTGGCACAATGACCCTAACGGGCTGATTTATTATGAAGGCGAGTATCATTTATTTTTCCAGCATAACCCGTATGAGCGCGAATGGGGCAATATGCACTGGGGGCACGCCGTCAGTAAAGACCTCGTCCATTGGGAGGAACTGCCCGTTGCCCTGTATCCCGACGAACACGGGACGATGTTTTCCGGATCTGCCGTGATTGATTACGGGAACACAGCCGGATTTAACAAAGGAAAGACGCCCGCTATGGTTGCCGTCTACACGGCCGACGGTCCGAAACAGGTTCAATGCATCGCCTACAGCCTTGACAGGGGGCGGACGTGGACGAAATACGAAGGCAATCCCGTCATAGATTCCAAAGAGAAATGGAACAGCAACGACACGCGCGATCCGAAAGTATTCCGCTACGAACCTAATGGGGAATGGGTACTGGTATTAAACGAACGCGACGGACATTCCATCTATACATCCCCAAACCTGAAAGACTGGAAATACGAAAGCCATACGACGGGATTCTGGGAGTGTCCCGACCTGTTCGAATTGCCGGTAGACGGGGATGAAAACAACCGCAAGTGGGTGATGTATGGTGCTTCGGGAACGTATATGATCGGTTCGTTCGACGGCCGGAAGTTTACGCCCGAAGCAGGCAAATACTGTTATACTACAGGCTCCATCTATGCTGCACAAACGTACGCAAACATGCCCGTTTCCGATGGTCGTCGCATCCAGACAGGCTGGGGGCGCATTACGCATCCCGGTATGCCGTTCAACAGCCTCATGCTTCTGCCGACGGAACTGACCCTGCGAACGACGAAAGACGGTATACGTCTTTTCAGCTATCCGGCGAAAGAAGTGGAACAACTTCAGACGCCCGTCCTTCAACGCCCCGCCCTGCAGTCAAAAGAAGCCAACGACCTGCTACATCCATATGGTAACGCCGATTGTCTCCGGATACAGTTTACGATAAAGCTATCCCATGCAACAGACGCAGGCCTCAATCTCTATGGCCAGCAACTCATGCGATACGATCTGAATTCCAACACCGTAAACGGTTTCTTCTATTCCCCCGGCGACATGACAAGCATGGAGATTGTTGCAGACGTTATTATAGACAAGACCTCCGTAGAAGTTTTTATTGACAATGGAGCCTATTCTTATTCGATGGAACGGAAGGCCGGCAATGATAATCGGGAAGGCTTTCACTTCTGGGGCAATAACATAGAAATAAAGGATTTAAAAGTATATTCCATGCATTCAATTTGGAAATAACGATAAGGAAAACAGGAAACCGTTAATCGCAGGCATAGGCGAATTACTTTGGGACATCTTCCCCCGACCGCAAAAAAGTTGGGGGCGCCCCGGTAAATTTCGTCTATCACGCTACCCAAATGGGAGCGGAAGGCTGCGCAATCAGCACAGTCGGGAATGATGATTTCGGTATGGAAATCATCCGGGCGCTGGAGAAAAAACACATACGCAACTGCATCGAAAAAGTAGAACACTCGACAGGTCGCGTGCTGGTAGAACTGAACGAAGGCTCGCCATCCTATACAATTACGGAAGGCGTTGCATGGGATTACCTCCCGTTAACGCAACAGGCGGTCCGCGTGGTCAAAAATGCCGACGCCGTATGCCGCGGCACGCTGGCTCAGCGTTCGCCCGTCTCGCGCCGTACGATAGAAGCCCTGTTGGAATACGCGTCCGAAAATGCGCTTCTTTTCTTCGACATCAACCCCCGTTAGCATTATTATTAACTCATGTTACGCAATTGCCTGATTACAGAACTGCGCGATATGCCCCTGTCCCGGAATCGTATCCGATTCTATACTTCACGCGGCAAGGATTTGTGTATTACCGGCATACTCCGGACAGGCTCAGGCTTGCATCAGTCTGACCATGTTGTTGAAGCCGTTCTCCCATACATCATGGGCGCAGGCGCCCATACATCGTGGGCGCGGGCGCCCATACATCATGGGCGCAGGCGCCCATACATCGTGGGCGCGGGCGCCCATACATCGTGGGCGCAGGCTTCCATGCATCGTGGGCGCAGGCTTCCATGCATCGTGGGCGCAGGCTTCCATGCATCGTGGAAGCAGGCTTCCATGCATCGTGGAAGCAGGCGTCCATACATCGTGAGTTAATAAGCACAAAGTCATACCGCGTGAAGTATAATACCGGAAGCGGATACGCTCCCAGTCTGCTACGCAATGCGCAACCAGTTCGGGGATATGCCGGGCAATTGCGTAACATGAGATATTAAAATTATTTGGGGTGCATTTCAACTTGTCATTCCGGTCGAAACCAGGTACCGAGTGCGGCACAGTTTTGTGAGATGTCCCGTACCCGGTGGTAGGCTCCCCCCTGACCCGGGGGCAGGCTACCACCGCACCCGGGGGCAGTACTACCCCCGCATCAGGGGGCAATACTGCCCCCGGGTCAGGGGGCGGACTACCCCCGTATCAGGGGGCAGGGCGCCACGCCGGGACGGGCGGGATTTGTTTTATGCCGCGTGCAGTATAAAGCGTGACTGAATGTATGTCTGCGAACGAAGACGACAAGTTGAACTGCATCCATTGTTTTTTGAAATAATCCCCATAAATGGTTATTTCGGGTAGGAAAATAATCATTTATGGGGATTGTTCGGTATATACGGCCGCCATACCTTTGCGACCTCAAAATTTAACAGTCAGGTATGGGTAAAAGTATCTTTAAAGTGCGTCTATGTTGTTTTTTTCTGCTTCTTTCGATTCCGGCTTTTTTGTATCCGTCCGTACAGCAGCGGCAAGGTAAAGGCTCCGTTACGGGGCGGGTTGTCGATGCGTATAAAAATCCCGTTCAAAACGTTACGGTTGCGGTGAAAGGTACAATCTACGGAACATTTACAAATGAAAACGGAGTATACAGTCTTTCAAATATACCGTCCGGAAATCAGACGGTTGTGGTATCCGGGACAGGCGTGAAGCCTCGGAACGTTCAGGTGCTTGTTGAGCCGGGCAAGGTCACGAAAGCGCCGGATATTGAGGTGGATAATCTGGTGGAACTGGACGAAGTCTACGTGGTCGGAAAGAGCGAATCCCGCAAGAAACAGGAGCAGGCTTATGCCATTTCGGTGCTCGACGTCAAAAAGGCCTATATTCAGGCGACGCCATTGAATAAATTGCTGAACAATATTTCCAGCGTCCGCATTCGCGAGAACGGGGGCGTCGGCTCGGACTACAGCTTCAGTCTCAACGGGTTTTCGGGTAATCAGGTCAAATTCTTTTTAGACGGGGTTCCCATGGACAATTTCGGCTCGTCGTTTAACCTGAGTAACATTTCCATAGGCATGGCCGAACGAATCGAAGTCTATAAGGGCATACTGCCGGTAAGCCTGGGTGGGGACGCCTTGGGCGGAGCCGTCAATATCGTCAGCCGCAAAGACGCCAATTATCTGGACGTCTCTTATTCCGTCGGCTCGTTCAATACGCACCGCATTGCTGCAAATGGAGCCTATACCCAACAAAAAACCGGCTTTACGCTTCGGACGAACGTTTTCCTCAATTACTCCGATAACGACTACAGGGTTTTTGTTCCGATTGTCGATTTGAATACAAACCAGCGGATGGACGAACGATGGGTGAACCGCTTCCACGACCGGTATCAATCCGCCGGATTGAAGCTGGAGGCGGGACTGACCGACCGCTCTTTTGCCGATTACCTGCTGGCCGGATTCATCCTTGCGGCGAACGACAAGGATGTACAGACAGGCGCGACCATGGACGCCGTGTATGGGGGCGTACAATCGGAAGGCCGGTCTTTCATCCCTTCGCTTCGCTATAAAAAGAGCAACCTGCTTACCGAGGGGCTTACGTTTTCGTTTCACGGAGCTTACAGCGCTGTAAACACGTTCAATACCGATACCCTGATGCGGAAATACAATTGGCTGGGAGAATGGAAGGACGCTGCCGAGCGGGGCGAACGCCACTACACCGATGCGGAAATTAACAGCAGCGAATGGCTTCTGAACGCTAATCTGGATTACCGGCTGAACGATTATCACTTGATTTCGTTGAACAACATGTCTTCGCTCGTGGAACGAAAAGTATTTGACGAAGCCGATCCCGAAAACGAATCCAACAAGATACCCCAGAACCTGACCAAAAACGTGACCGGACTAAGCTGGCAGGCCGACTATAAACGCTGGAACGCAACGATATTCGGGAAGCTGTATCGCCTGCAAAGTTCTTCCTATAAAATAAAAGACCAGTATAAGGAAACACAACGGCTGGAAAAAATAGCGGACGAGAAAACGGATTTCGGATATGGCGCGGCATGGACGGTTTTTATCCTGCCGAAATTGCAAGCCAAATTATCCTATGAACATGCCTACCGCCTGCCCGAAAGTACGGAAATGTTCGGCGACGGATTGATTCAGCAGCGAAATCCCGACTTGAAACCGGAAAACAGCGACAACCTGAACGCAGGCGTCATATACGAACAGGACGTCAGGAAACATACCTTTCAGCTGGACGCCAATTTCATCTACCGGAATACGAACGACTTTATCCGGAAGGGGGTTAGCATGACGGCCAATCCCACGACCGGATATGAAAACCTGGGGAATGTCCTGACGAAAGGCGTCGAAGGAGGAATCCGCTATCGCTGGAACGACTTGCTGGACGCCGGAGCCAATATAACTTATCAGGATATAACCGACAATCAACGGTTTGAAGAAAATTCAGGCACTTATGTCGGAGGCAACCGTATCGAAAATGTGACCTACAAGCAGCGTTTGCCGAACATTCCGTATCTTTTCGGACATGCGGACGTCGGGTTGAAATTCCGGAATATAGGACTGAAAGGTTCGGAAATAACCGTTGACTATACGTTCAATTATGTGCGTGAATATTACCTGTCGTTTCCGGGATTGGGCAGCAAATCGTCCAAAAACGTCATCCCCGAACAGCTTTCGCATGATATTGTGCTGGGCTGTTCGCTGGAAAACGGCAAGTATAGCATTGCGCTCGAATGTACCAACCTGACGGACGCAGGGCTTTACGACCATTACCGGCTGCAAAAGCCGGGGCGGGCGTTTAATCTGAAATTACGGTATTTCTTAAAATAAGATTTTACTATCATAATATATTAAATTTTTTGCACAATGAATACTTTAAGAAAAATTAGAAGCCTGCTGAGCATGGCGTTAATGCTCGGATTCGTGTTATCTTGCGGTAAAGACGACGAAACCGTCACACCGGATAACGATTCTTATGAACCTTATGTGATAAGTTTGGGCGTCACGGCCAGCGGGACAACGACTTATTACGTCGTTTCGACGAACGATTTAATGACAGGTACAATCAATGCCGAAGGCAAAGGTATCGAACAAAACGGATACTACGACTATGAACAGGGCAATCAGACCGTTTTCTGCATAGGCGGGCTTGGCCTGACCGACGTGAAAGGCATTACCCGCGACGCCGACGGCGCTTTGCAGCAGCAGGGCAGCTTTGTCTTAGACCAGTCGCCGAAGATATTTACGCAAATCACTTCGCAGGAAATGCTGGCAGTCGAACTGCCCGACAACGAAAACAGCGGAGACCAGCTTACGTTTTATTCCGTGGATATAAACAGCCTTGCCATAACGCGCAAGGTGAGAACAGATATTCAGCCTTTCGCTTTGCTCGACTGGCCGAGCGTCACGGGATTGTCCTTCAGCGAGAACAGGGTTTATATGACTTATTTTCCGATGAACCAGACCAGTTGGGAAACCCGATATACCGATACAACGTATGTTGCCGTATTCACATACCCCGATATGGTCATGGAAACCGTCATGAAAGATACCCGTACAGGCCCTGCCGGTTCGTGGAACGCTTATAACGGGATTTTCAAAACCGAATCGGGCGACATGTATATCATGTCTAATTCTGCTATTGCAAACGGGTTCTCGCAAGGCACTAAAAATGCGGCGTTTCTGCGCATCCCGAAAGGGACGACCCGCTTCGACGACTATTATTTTGATTTTGAAACCGCATCGGGAGGATTGAAGCCGGCGCATGTCAAATACCTCGGTAACGGACTGGTTTTCGCCGAAGTCAGCACCTTGACGGTACAAACGCTGGACGACCGCTGGTCGGACAAGTCACTCAAATCCTGTATCATCGACCTGAACAGCAAGACCGTGAGGGACGTCGGCGGGGTTCCGGTGCATAACGGCAACGGCGGACGCCGCTTTGCTGTCCTGGCGGACGATGATTACGTTTATAATCCCGTTACCACGGAAGAGGGTACGTATATCTATCGCATTGACCCGCGGACGGCTACCGCGACGAAGGGTGCGAAGGTTTCCGCCACGTTTATTGCCGGCTTTTTCAAGCTCGATTGATTCATGAACCGGACATTACGGCAGTTGAGCGCAAAACTGCATCTCTACCTCGGATTGCTTTCCGGGGTAGTTGTTTTTATAGTCTGCCTTACGGGCAGTTTATATTCGTTTAAGGACGAAATCATCGCCCTGTCCCAGCCCTGGAGATTTGTCGAGGCGCAGGAGCGTCCGTTTTTACTGCCTTCGGAAATCGTAGAGGCGCTGGGCGGCGGCCATCCTTCGTCCATAACCTTCGGCGAAGCGACCGATGCTGTTTCCGCAACATACTTTAATAGAGACGGGAGCCGTACGGTTTATATGAATCCATATAGCGGGACAATTATCAAGACGGTTGAAAGAAACGGAAATACATTTGACTTTTTCGACTTTGTGATGCAGGGGCACCGGTCGTTATGGCTACCCCGGCCTGTCGGTCGTCCGGTTGTCGGTTATGGGGTGTTGATTTTCCTGATATGTCTGGTTACCGGAATCATATTATGGTATCCCGGACGCCGGAATAAAAAGACGATGAAACGGCTGTTTACGATTCGCTTCAGAGCGCCTTTTTCAAGGGTGAATTTCGATTTGCACAATGTGCTGGGGGGATATGCCTGCCTGTTTCTTGCCGTTATGGCGTTTACGGGACTGGTTCGCAGTTTGCCGTGGTTCAGCGAAGGGGTGTACCGTCTGACGAGCGGCGGACGTCCGTTGCAGGCCTACACGCTCCCCCGGTCCGAACCGGAAAGCAAACCGGAAATAACGGAATATCCGCCGGATAAACTTTATATGCAATTAAAAGTATCCTGTCCCGAAGCCAAATCATTTTACTTCGCCTTCCCGCGAGACGAATCCGGCTGTATCCGGGTGAGCGTTTCGCATAAGCGGGGAATGTATTACACTTACATTGACAACCTGTTTTTTGATCAATATACGCTGCAACCGCTACAAGGTTCCGGCCCTTACGCCGGAAAATACAGCGAACTTTCCACCGCCGACAAATTTCGCCGGATGAATCTGGATATTCACGACGGGAGAATCCTGGGCATCTTTGGAAAAATCATTGCTTTCATCGCCGGTTTGATCGGCGCATCCCTTCCCGTGACGGGATTTATAATCTGGAATCAACGCCGCAAGGTCAAAAGACAATAACATGTAGGGGCATGGCGTGCCATGCCCTTCCCCGGAGGACAGGATTCAGAGGTTTTTTCTTTTGCCAATATTCAATCATCTCCTCTGGGCTGTAAAAGGTTGCCATTTGATTTTCGGAGCTTATTTCAGGAAATACACCGCCAAGGTAATCACTGCGTGGAATAAACGGAAGTCCGCCGTCAATATCATTCGGGATACCCTGTATGTCGCCGTCGCGTTCCAGTATGCAAAATTTCCTCTCCAACACGTCGTATACGGCAGGTTGCTTCGGGTAGGCTTTTGTTTGAGTATAGTGTACAGTCCGACCGCTTTTTGTTGTATGATGCCACTCTGCATCATATTTATCCCGTTCTTGCTGGCGATTTCCCAATATACAGTATCGGTTGCCGGCTCTAAATGGCAATTGGGCCATAAAAAAATCTTTTCCTTCCGGTTTCTCCTGAAAAATGACATGCTGCAATAATATACTGTCTTTTGTCACACGAAACACCGAGTCGCTCTTGCTGCCGGAGGCGATACTCCGGATATATGCACACTGGTTACGGCGGTCAACGCTATGAATACTGCCCGAATATTTTCGAATATCGCCGGTAGTAGCCAAATCTGCCAGGTAAAGAGTATCTGTGCCAAACATGGGTCTGTCCCTGACGGCAAGAATATGCTGCCGGTTTAAAAAAAAGAATATATTTATTCCCGGAATATTTTTAATGTAAATATTTTCCAGAAATTTACCGTAAAAATCATCACATATAAGTGTTTTTCATATACGCCCCATATATAGATCCGCTCGTTTTCTTCATCAATATCATAGCAATTGCCACAGATAAATTCACCGGGGCCGTTTCCCCTGCTTCCGACACGGCAAATAAATTTCCCCTGACGTGAAAACAGCAGGTAACCGCAACCGTCATTCACAAGAATATGCTGTTTCATTACTGTCAACTGGTTCACATATTTAATCAGACTGTTTTCAGTTGTCTCCAAAGGTACATACTCAAGACTGTCCGCCAGGTCGCTTAATTTGACGGTTAATTCTTCCGCTTGATCGCACGTAACGGAAATGTATTCACCGACCTTTTTGTTTTCATTGGCTTCCGTAGCAGAATGACTGGCCGGATGACTGCATTGCACATACACAGCTACCATAAAAACAAGTAAGACTCCTGCCTTGTAACTGCCGAACGTTCCAACTGTCGGTACCATCGTGCCGTCCGTTATTGCGGGAACGTTGCCCGTGTATCTGTTTTCTGTGTTTCGTGTCATGCTGTCCGATTTTTTATCAAAGGCAAAGATAATCAAATAATCAATCACGAAGCTGTTCATTTTATTTTTTCTTCTGTTCCTAAATTCTGCAAGACTGGAGCCTTGTTTTGTAAAAAACATCAGCTTCGGAGTTGCTGATTACATCGTCTTTAGTCACGGAACTGATGGACGGATCAAGCCCGACAGCCGATAACATCGCTTCGTCGGCCCGTTTATCGTAATCAATCAATGCGGATACATATTCTTTGTATTTCAAGTTGATCGTTTCTGTTTTCCAGCGCTCTTCTTCGCCAGCTGAGTTTTTAAAACTTAATGATGCATATGCTTTGCCATGGCTATCTTCACCGGTCTTAATGACCAGTCTGTCCGAAACCTGATTCTTTTGCCTTGAATAGGGAAAGACACCGATTGTAAAGCAGCCGTCCGGGAGTTTCGATATCTCTTTTGCCCAGTTCATAGCCTCCGATATGTGCATAGTATCCATTGTATCCATATTGCAAAATATTTTGCATGGAAGCAATAATCAAGGACATTTTGTCCCCGGTAGCCTGTCCTTCGTTCATCGGTTCAACCGTAAAGCCATAGCTTTCATGTTCGTGTTTCAGGATTCGTGCGTCCGTTGTTATATCATTTGTAAAACGAAAATAGAGATTTTAAGTATCCTTAGAGACTCTCAAAGAGCTCTTTTAGACCTTCAAAGTATCCTTAGGGAACCATATCAATAGCAATGAATACCCTGCGGGCAATAAAAAACGGCCTTGTTGATCTTCCATTGATAATGCCCTGACGGACAATGCACAAAAACAGGCCGTGCGAGGTATGGCTTTCTTTTATATTAATTGGGGGTATGTATAATGGATAACATACTTTTTAAATCACCTCCCGTTTTTTAATGATTGACTGGGATGATTGATTCTTCGCTGTGGAAAGACGTACGGACCTTATGTACGTCTTGTTAATCGGCATGTCAAAATTGATAGGTAAGTTTACGACGATGATAGGAAATGCTGCAAGTCCAGTGTTGTGAGTCTATCGTATTTGCGCTTGCCGAAGTGTAGCTTCGTAGGTATCGGCGCTTTTTTTTTTCTGTCGGTGAAATATTTGAATTGCCGTCGTGGGTAGATAAGGAGATCAGCAGCAAGCCG
>JAISEJ010000174.1 GCA_031264155.1 Tannerella sp.
CTGCCGGAAAGCGTGCTGTGGCGGCAGAAAGAACAGTTTTCCGACGGCGTAGGCTATAACTGGATTGATACGCTGAAAAAGATCGCTTCGGAACAGGTCAGCGATGAAGATATGGCAAACGCGGGCCGAAGATTCCCGGTCAATCCGCCGCTCAACAAGGAAGAATATCATTACCGTTCTATTTTTGAAGAACATTTCCCCAGTGAGAGCGCAGCCCGCTCCGTGCCGAGCGTCGCCAGCGTGGCCTGCTCTACGGCCGAAGCGTTAGCCTGGGATACGGCATTTAAAAATATGAACGAACCCAGCGGACGCGCTATTAAAGGAGTTCATTTGGACAGTTATTAGAGAAAAAAACGCCGGAAATCCCCGGCGTTTTCTTTTAACAGTTGTCTGTCGCTCACCTTACCACCCGGCGGTCGGCGACCTTACCACCCGGCGGCCAGCCACCTTACCACCCGGCAGTCGGCCATCTTACCACCCGGCGGTCAGCGGCGGTCACTCACTTTCCCTGGCGTTAGCCTGTTGATCACACAATTTTATCCCGCACGGAGTATAAACCTGAGTTTTGGATAAGAATAGTCAGGACTTGTATATCAATAGAAAACCGTTTTAAAACATCTCCAAATGTCCGTCAGGACATTCATGAATGAAACCTCGACGAGGTTTTCGTTGTGATTTGAACCGGTTTTCTATTGATATGTGTGCCCTGACGGGCAAATGGGGCGGGTACATGTGGGGCAGACACGCAGGTCTGCCCCTACGCCGGTACCTGGTAGGGCAAAATTGCCGAATAATCGTGTTTTTAAATGATGCTTATCCAAAACTCAGGTTACTAACTCATGTTACGCAATTGCCCGGCATATCCGGTTGCGCATTGCGTAGCAGGCTGGGAGCGTATCCGCTTACGGTATTATACTTCACGTGGTATGACTTTGTGCTTATTAACTCACGATGCATGGACGCCTGCGCCCACGATGTATGGGGGAACGGCTTCAACAACATGGTCAGACTGATGCAAGCCTAATCCTGTCCGGAGTATGCCGGTAATACACAAATCCTTGCCGCGTGAAGTATAGAATCGTATCCGATTCCGGGACGGGGGCGTATCGCGCAGTTCTGTAATCAGGCAATTGCGTAATATGAGTTTATATTTTGCAGTATTGAATATTTACATTATCTTTGTGTAACAATTAAATTCACACAAATGGAAAAACGTTTTTTAGCGCTTATTGAAAAAAGCATCAAGATTCATTGGAACATGCCCGTATTTAGTGATTACGAAGGCGATACATTCTTTTACAGAGATATGGCAAAAGAAATTGAGAAACTTCACATCCTGTTTCGTGAAGCTGATATCCGAAAAGGAGACAAAATAGCCATAGTAGGCCGAAATTCCGCACGATGGGGTATCGGCTTCTTTGCAATCCTGACGTATGGCGCAGTCGCAGTCCCGCTTCTGCACGACTTCACGCCGGAAAATATTCATAACCTTGTAAATCACTCCGAAGCAAAGGTACTTCTGGCGGCGCAGCATAACCGGAAGTCTCTGCGCCCGGAGGTGATGCCGGAAGTGAATACGTTCGTATCGCTCGATGATTTATCGGTCACAAACTGCCCGGATGCGGTCATGGAAGCGTACAAAAATCTTGAAACGCTTTTCCAGCAGAAATACCCGGCGTTTTCGCCCGACGATGTTCATTATCACGAGGAAGAGCCGGATGAACTCGCAATCATAAACTATACTTCGGGTACTACCGGATTCTCGAAAGGCGTGATGTTGCCATACCGCAGCCTGTGGAGCAACACGCAGTATGCATTCGATAAACTTCCATTCATCAAGGACGGCGATAATTTTGTCTGTATGCTTCCCATGGCGCACATGTACGGATTGGCGTTTGAGGTGTTAAACGGCGTGAACAAGGGTTGTCACATACATTTCCTGCCGCGTATCCCGTCGCCCAACATCGTCGTGGAATCGTTTAAGAACATACGTCCTACATTGATAATCGCCGTTCCCATAATCATTGAAAAAATCATACGCAGCCGCATCTTTCCCGTGCTCGAAAAACCGCTTATTAAATTATTGTATAAATTCCCCTTAACGAAGCAACTGATTAAAAAGAAAATATCAAAACAGCTAAACGCCGCTTTCGGCAACGATTTTGTGGAAATAATAATAGGCGGGGCGGCGATAAACAAGGAAGTGGAGACGTTCCTGCTGTCGATAGGCTTCCGCTACACCGTGGGTTATGGGATGACGGAGTGCGGGCCGCTTATCGCTTATGAGCAGTGGGATACGTTCAAGCAAGGTTCCGTCGGACGAATCGTCGACCGGATGAATGTGTTAATCGACTCGCCGAACTCCGACAGGGCAGGAGAAATATTAGTCCGCGGCATGAACACCATGCTCGGCTACTACAAAAATCCGGAAGCCACAACCGAAGCGTTCACCGACGACGGCTGGCTACGCACCGGCGACCTCGGCATCATCGACGACGATGGATTCCTCTTTATCCGCGGACGCAACAAAACGATGCTTTTAGGTTCCAACGGGCAGAATATTTACCCCGAAGAAATAGAAAGCATTCTCAACAACATGCCATACGTCATTGAATCGCTTATCGTTTCGCAAGAAGATAAAGATACGCACAAACAGGTTCTCATTGCGTTGATATACCCGAAATGGGAACTGGCTAAGAAATACGGCGTGACAAAAGAAACGTTGCGAGACATCATGTACAGAAACATCGCCGCGCTCAACCGCCAGATACCTTATTACAGCAAAATATCCAGCGTCGAACTGCGCGAGCACGAGTTTGAAAAGACCCCCAAGCAAAGTATACGCCGTTTCATCTACCAAAGCGACGAGTGATTTAAATTACCGTAACCAGCTGTTTTTCCGGAAGGCTTTCGTACTTTTTCAGCATCTTTTCGAGCTGTTCGATTTCATTTCCCTGATTGCGGATAGTCGTCAGCAGGGAGTTTAGCTCTTCGTTTTCAATGGAAGACGGGTACTGGGCCTCTACGCGAAGTATAAAGTCCGATAATACGTTCATGTAATTATTGAATGCATCATACGGGTTATCGTAAGGGCTGAAAAGGTTATAATGTTTGGTGTTCATATAGTAGAAATGGTCGCTGCTCTGCAAATAGAGCCAATCCTGCAATAAACGGCGGTCGCTGCACAGTCGCACGCGTTCGCTGATATTCTTTATCTCCCGAAACGCTTCCTGCTGGAGTACGTTGCCCAACCACGAACTGCAGTCTTTCTCTTCGTCGACCCACGACATGGGATACGGGACGGCGACCTGGTCGACGACTTCATGATTTTCAAACAGCTCAGAAGGCAGCGAAAACGTGATATTCTTCTGCGAAGCAAACTGCGGCAAGGCTTTGAAAAAGTCGAATATCCCGGTCGACGACGAATGAAGCGAACCCAAGACTTCATAATTCAGAAATATGTTTATAATTTTCTCCGTTTCGGCCGTCGACGCTATCCACGACATGTATTTATCAGCCGTCAACGGGTATTCCGTCCAGCTGTAATCGGCAAAGCGCAACGACAAATCCTCGCTGAAGCGGTCGTTTTTCAACAGCAGTTTCAAATCGGGCCGGATAGCGGATGCGTATACATAATTGGGACTTTTCCAGCCAAGTATATGCTTTGCCCCTTCGGTCAGCATACCGCGGAAACCCATGTCATAAACGATTTCCGATATGTCATCCGAATATATCAGCTCTGTATTACGAAACACCTTCGGCGTCACACCAAAAACCGACTGTATCTTCTCGGTATGCATCCTGACCTGCGTCCTGAATTCATTATAGTCACCAAGCGAAGAAAGCGAATGTGCATACGTTTCCGTAAGCAATTCCACCCCGCCCAAGCCTAACAGTTCCTTAAACGTATCAATCAATTCGGGAGCATAAATCTCCATTTGTTCGAGCGCAACCCCCGAAATGGAAAACGCAACCTTAAACTGTCCCCCACTCTTTTTGATCATCTCAATCATCGCACGGTTAGCCGGAATATAGCACATGTTAGCCACTTTCCTGAAAATCTCCTCGTTCTGGAAATCATCATAGTAATAATGGTCGTTCCCTATATCAAAAAAACGGTATCTTCTTAACCGGAACGGCTGATGTATCTGAAAATATAAACAAATTGTTTTCATACATATTTTATTAATATTAATATTTCATTTTACCGGCCCGACAAAACGCGGTCGTAGATAGTGCGTACTTTCTGTCCGGCATATTCCCATTTAATGTTATTCACCTCCTTAAGTCCCTCTTCTTTAAGAAATTTATGCAGTGCAGGATAGGTAATAAGGCCATAAATGGAATCCGCCAAAGCGTCAATATCCCAAAAATCAATTTTTATCGCATAATCAAGAATTTCGGCGCAACCGGACTGCTTGGAGATAATCGACGGGACGCCGCATTGCATGGCTTCCAAAGGCGATATCCCGAACGGTTCCGATACGGAGGGCATCACATACACGTCGCTCGATTTGAATATTTCGTAAACCTGTTTTCCCTTCATGAATCCCGTAAAATGAAAACGGTCGGAGATATTCCGTTTAGCGGCCAGACGAATCATTTGATTCATCATATCGCCGCTCCCAGCCATAATGAAACGCACGTTTTTCGAACGCGCCAGCACCTTCGCCGCCGCTTCGACGTAATATTCCGGGCCTTTTTGCATCGTTATACGTCCGAGGAACGTGACAACCTTGTCTTTCACTCCGCGCTTGTCGGGTATGGAAAGGATATCCTTACTCAACGGCTCCACGGCATTGTGAACGGTCGTAACCTTGGCCGGATTCTGGCTATACTTTTCAATGACAGTATTACGCGTAAGGTCACTCACGGTTATGATATGATCCGAATAATCCATGCCGTTTTTTTCGATGTTGTACACTTCCGGATTGACATTTCCCCGGCTACGGTCGTAATCGGTGGCATGAACATGTATCACGAGCGGCTTTCCGCTCACATTCTTCGTATGTATACCGGCCGGATACGTCAACCAGTCGTGCGCATGAATGACGTCATATTGCTCCGTGCGGGCTATCACTCCGGCTACAATCGAATAATTGTTGATTTCTTCCATTAGATTATTGGGATAACGACCCGAAAATTCAATACATCCGAGGTCATTCACATATTTATAACTGAAATCGGCATATAGATGCTCTCTCAGGTTAAAATATTCCTGCGGACTCATATATTTCAACCGTTCCGAAACGTAATCATAACCAACGTCTTTCCACACGATAGGAGTATTGTTCGCTCCTATTATTCTGAGAAAACTCCGGTCTTCATCGCCCCACGGCTTAGGCATCACAAACGCTATATCCATATCGGATTGCTTGGACATTCCCCGTATAAGGCCAAAGCTCGCCGTTCCCAATCCCCCGAGTATATGTGGAGGAAACTCCCAACCAAACATCAATGCTTTCATAGGCATTTATTTATATTCTATATCGTATTTTTTCAGCATATCAATCACGGTTAATATAGCGGAGAGATTCATCAAAAACGATATCGCTCCACGGCCCGCAAACGGGGGATTCCCGTCGTATAATTCCGAAACGGTTCCGATGCAATGAAGCGATAATTCTTCTTCGATACTAATAAGGGAACGTTCGACGAACGACAATCCCGCCCGCCCGAACATATCCAGATAGGCGGATATGTACATACTCATAAGCCAGGGCCATACCGTACCCTGATGATATGCCATATCCCTGTCATACTGCGAGCCTGCATAATTCGGCCGGTAACCGCCGCTCTTCGGGCTAAGCGAACGAAGTCCCTTCATTGTCATGAGTTCTTTCGTTGCAATATCCAAAACAGCCCGCTTCTGCAACTTTGTCAACGGGGAATATTTACAGGAAATGGCTATTATCATATTCGGGCGTACGCTCCAATCTTGCTCCGGGCCGTCCACGTAATCAAACAGGTAATTATATTTATTCACAAACGTAGACGGAAATGACATGTCAAGCGAAGCGATAAGGCTGTCAATCCTGTCCATCGGAACATTATCATTAAGTTCCTTATAAAACTTCAATGCATTATACCACAATGCATTAAACTCAATAATATACCCTGAACGGGGTACAACGGGGCGCCCGTTAACGACCGAATTCATCCACGTGACGGCTTTGTCGCGGCCATTTGAATATAACAACCCGTTATCCGAAAGTTTCAAATTGGGATGCGATTGCGAAAGAATATACCGTATGATTTCACCGATGATATCGTTATACTTTTCCTTGGCCTTCCCGACACCTGCTTTCAAGCTATATTGCTGCATGCTCCACATCGCCCATAATAAAATATCGGGACTGTCAATCTCGCGTATCACGGGGTCAAGTTTCCCCTCCTTAATAAACCTGTACAAAGCGGCAACCGCCGTGTGCATAACGTTTTCATAACGGTCTTCCCGCCCTATCAAAAGCGTTGTTCCGCAAACGGAAACGAACAAATCCCTCGCACGAACTTTAAACCATGGATAGCCCGCTAACAGATAACTGTCATTATCCTTGGGATTATAATAAAGTTGGTGTGCCGAATTAACAAGGCAATTATAAAAACTTGATCTCGGCGTCCGCAAATAGGATTCGTTTTCATACAATTCCTGCAGCGTATCCGTCTCAACCTCTTTATCGCCCGCGCAAAACAATACAGATTCACCCTTCTTTATTTCCAGCTCAAAATAACCGGGAACATACAAATCTTCCTGATACGGATAACCGCGTTCCTGCTCTTTCGGATACTCTATCCCATTATACCAATTCGGATCGTAAACATATTTCACTTCCTTGCTGAACTGCATAAACAATTCGGGATAACCGGGATACAAACTCGTCTTGATTCCGTTTTTCACTTCATCGTAATGACGGTTTATATTATCATTGGCATGCGACAATTCCTGAACGCTCCTGAACGCCAAAAACGGATGAAAACGCAAGGTCGTTACCGAATGGGCGTCTAAAAGAGTGTATTTTATCAAAATAATATTAACTCTTCTTAGAAATATTTTCTCCTTCGCAAGCACAACCCCGCCTACCCTGTATATCGTACGTGGAACCATTTCCATACTGTATTCGCGGATATATTTATGGCCATTCGGACTGAAACTATCTCCCTGGTATTTATGCAAACCAAGGTTAAATGCAGCTCCATGTTGAATAACTGTCTCATCAAGGGATGACAAGATTACATGGTTTTCATCACCCATTCCAGGCACAGGCATAACAAGCAAACCGTGGTATTTTCGCGTATTGCAGTCCACAATTGTCGTACAATGATACGCTCCCATCTGATTAGATCTCAAGATTTCCCGTGAAAGGGATTCCTGAAGATTTATCATCAGTGTTTTGTCAAATTTCAGATAACTCATATTTTATATAAATGGAATTAATTGGTATTATGTTTTCATTTTTTATTATCAATTACCAAATATATGACATATTTTTTCTATTTCTCCAATTTTTCTGTTTTTTATTGTTTTGAAACATATATTGACTAAATATCGCTGGAAATTTTTTTAAACTTTTAAGACGTCCATTCCAAAAAACAACTGTAGAAATTTTTGATCAAACCCGTATACCATCGGGGTATACACAGAGAGTTCAATCAGCCCTGCTCATCACGAGTTTTCCATGCTTTATGCCCTTTATAGTAATAAGCCGGTCGGACAATTCCGTCAAACGATGAGCTACTCCGGTTACGGTTGCCAGATGCAAACAGAAATCTTCATTCAGGTAATATTGCGAAGACGACAGGATAACATCCTGATACTGCTGCTGTATTTCGGCAATTTTCCGTGCAATCTCTCTTTTTGACTGGTTATACATTATTATAACAGTCCCGGCAACAATATTCCCACATTGCCATTTTCTCTCTGCAATATTTTTTTCCACCAGAAAACGTATTGCCTGAGAACGATTTGCAAAACCATTGTCTTTCACAAATTTATCCAAGGCATCTAATATATCTTCCTCAAGCGAAACTCCAAAACGTTTTAATGACATAAAGCTAAAATTTTGAACAATCGCAAAGATAGCACAAATTCACCGGAAATCACCAAAAAAATATTGAAACTCTATTTTATTAGAAAGTCAACAGGCGTATTTCAAATTGTCGCAGTAAAAAACGATACATATCAATCATCAATAAGTAACTTTTCAAAAATAAGCGGCATTATGTGCATAGTTGATTTTCAAATCCTTCCCGATTGCAGCCAGCGCCCTGTTGTCATTATCACAACTCGTGATAAAGTCCAGTGACAGTTTCAGGGAAAGAGGATGGTACAAAAATAACATCTATTGCAAGATACACAAATCTGCCAATAGATGTTATAAATTCATTTTTCACGCTTAACCACCCGGCTATGTGATATAGGGAGGGGAAAGTTCTTATGCCTGATCCGAATCTGCTTGCGAAGTTTCAGCTTCAGCGGCTTTCGCGGCTGCTGCGGCAGCAGCGGCGGCATCGGCTTTCGCTCTTGCTTCGGCTATCAAATCGGCTTTTTTCTTGGCCAGCGCTTCGGATTTTGCCTTGTTTACCTCTTTTTCCACCTCAAGACGCGCTTTTCTCTCGGCTTTCGTCTTTTCCCTTTCATCATCTTTTGTTTTCTGCAAAAGAAGTTTCTTCTCCTGCAGCCACGCTTCAAACTTTACGTTTGCCGTAGCTTCATCGAAAGCGCCTTTTTTAAC
>JAISEJ010000195.1 GCA_031264155.1 Tannerella sp.
AGGCTGTCTACAAACTCGTTGGGGCCTGGCAGCGGTTGATCCGTCGTAACGTCTTTTGCTGCGGAATCCACCCGGATAACGGGACTTTCGGGGAAGCCGATGCCGTATCCCAGCAAAAATATACAGTATATTTGACGCGCCTTGCGGTCGTCACCTTCGCTGTATGCGTTGTCCGGGTTTTTGTAATGCAATCCGAGGTAGCGGCGGAATCGCATGATGTCCGAAGCCAGTTTCGCTTTCTGTAATTCAATCAGCACCGTCTTGTATCCGCCTTTGGGCGTGGCTATCCGCGCCGAAAAATCAAACCGGCATACTGTGAAGTTAATACCCGATCCTTCTGTTTCTTTTTCCGTTTCCTTTTTGGGGGGCACGCGAATCGTATGCTCCTGTGAAGCAAAATCAAGCTCCACGACTTCCTCCTGAATGATGGCCGAGAGGAAAGCCTTTGCCACCCGGTTGTCTTCCATCATGAATTTGAAAACTACATCGTATATGGGATTCGCTATGTGCATGTTCGTTATACTTTTTAATTACCGTTTACAAAGGTAGTGCATATTTATCGGAAATCACAAAAAAAATATCGGATAAATTGCGGAAAGGGCTTAATCTCCGATGTGCTGTTTTTTGCTTCGGTTGTGTCGAATATAATTTGTTGGTAGTAGCAGAAAACGCCACCCTTGTGGTGTCAGTGGATTAATCCGCAAATCCGGGATATATTTATCAATAAAAAAAGACTGTTCCGAAAGGCCGGGACAGTCTTTTTACTATAATTTTATTTCAGTTTAAAATTCGATGCCTAATTTCAGGCTGACACCTCCGGCTCCTTTGGCTTCGTATTTGACATCGTTACTTTTGTCGGCTTGACTTTTGTAGTAATAGTATCCGTATCCTCCGTTTGCCGGTATGCCTCCATAACTTTGATATGCATATCCTATGCTAAAACTGATGCCAAGCATGGGCGACACCTGGTATTTTACTCCGACAGTAGGATTCATGTACAATCCCATTCCTCCGAATCCGTCGCTAAGGTTAAATGCATAACCGACGCGGAGCATTGCAAACGGAGTGATGGGGCTGTTCGGAATCGGATAATATCCGCGTATATCCAAGAATATCGGTAATGCCATGTAGGACGAATCTACGGCATGTAAGTAAGTCACCGAATCTAACGGTCTGATGATGCCGTTGGTCTGGGTACCTATATATTGGGGATAACTTGCCGTATCTTTCATATTAATATCGCGTGCGTTATAGATATGCAATCCGAGACCTGCTCCTACGAAAAGATATTCGTTTATTTGATAGCCGTGACTTGTATTTATTTCGAAATTTCCTTTTTCTCCCGTTCCGCCTATCGCTAAATCGTAACCGGCATCGAATGTTCCTTTGTATCCGCTTATTTTGTAATTATTATTTCTTGAAGAAGATGATCTGCCGCCGTATTGGTCGTTATCATCGTATCTCGACGATGATCTTTTTGCAGTAGATGATCTACCGCGCGACACCCGTTTGACGTCGTCCCCTGAATATTCGTATACCTTACCGGCCGGGGTGCGTATGCTTACGAAATCATCCGGTTCAAATTCTTCGATGACGCCTCTGATGATGCGTCCGTTTGTCAGGTAAACCGCATCGGGCGAATCTCCACTACCGGACGTCTCTCGCGACGATGAAGAAGATTGCGTATTGCGTGAGGATGCGCTGCGGGTATTGCGTGAAGCAGTGTTATCGGAATGATCTTCGAATTGTAGATTTGATTCGTTATTATAGCCCTCCATTTGCTGTGCGATACGACGGCGGCGAACGTTTGAGGATGATTCCGTGGGGGCGCTGTTTCGATCGCTTGCGCTTCTTGGGGTATATTGCATGTTCTCATCGCGATAGGCTATGCCGATCACTTCGATATCTTCATCGCCCTCACTTTCGGGGACATCCATGACGAGAATCGTTGTTCCTCCGATAGCCGCAGCTTTTTTCTTTAATTGCTGGATGGCATCTTTGTAACTTATGCTTGACTTCGCCGAAACGCGATTCAGGCGGGTCATGCCACGGACATCGGACTCGGTAAATGTGGTTTTTACATCCTGCCAGAATATTTCGTCATCGTTCGATAACTTGTTTCTTGCAGCCGGTGTGCGGCTTGAAGAACCCTGGCCGGATGAAGACGATACACGGGTTGAAGACGAACTGCGGTTATTTGATGAGCTTTCGCGTAAATCATTATCACAGATCTCTTTTCGTCCGTTTTCGTATAGTATATAGGAAATGGCTGTTTTAGGTCTTTCGTAAACCTGGGTTCCTTCGGGATAAGTATATTCTACACGATCTTCGAGGCTTCTTTGTACATGTACCTCAATCGCTCTGCCGCTACGCAATACCATCTTGTCTTGCGCATGGAGATTGTATATAGCTCCGAGCATTAATAATATACAAATAGCAAAATGTTTCATACGCTATAAAATAGATTTTATACCCTTACAGTCTCCGGCGAAAGGGTTTGTTTTAACATGTTCCGGGCGCGGAAACTACTGAATATTAGCGTATCAACATATTGAATAATAGCTTCTAATATTCAACGCCCGTTATTCAGTCCATTAACAATAATATCTGAAACACGGCAAAGGTAAAACAAAGACATTGAAATATCAAACTAAAAAACGAATTAATTGCGTTTTTTTCTTTTTTTGTTCTTTTCGTAGTAGATTTTGAAATTGTGATTGCCTTCTCTTTTATCTTTCTTCCCGGAGCGATCGTTTGAAGCAGCGCGACTTCTCTCCGGGCGACGGCCTTTGTCGGCAGCGGGTTTTACGACGATTGCTTTGCCGTCGGCCTCGAAGCTGTTTAATGCATCCATGACGCGCCCGGCCTCGGCCCTGTCGACTTCGAACAGCGTGAAATCATCGTGCAGTTCGATACGTCCAATGTCTACTTTTTTGCCTTTCACGCAATGATTTAACAACTCTATCAGCTGTGAAGGGATGAGGGTGTCTTTCCGGCCGAAATTTATCTTCAGGATTTTCATCCCTTCTTCGGCGCGGTCGGATGATAGTCTTCGTTTTCCGTCCTTCCCGTCGCGGGTTCTTTTTATTTCGGACATGCTTTGTTTTTCATCCGCATTTTCAATTTCTCCCGCATCGTGATAGTAATCTATGAGGCGGTTAAATTCAAGGGATACGATTCGCTTGATGATATCTTCCTTTTCGAGC
>JAISEJ010000157.1 GCA_031264155.1 Tannerella sp.
TTCGTCGTCGATTCCATGACCGGACAGGACGCCGTCAACACGGCAAAGGAATTTAACGACCGCCTCGATTTCGACGGCGTCGTCCTGACAAAACTCGACGGCGACACACGCGGAGGCGCGGCACTCTCGATCCGCACCATAGTCGACAAACCGATCAAATTCGTAGGCACCGGCGAAAAAATGGACGCACTCGACGTGTTTCACCCCGAACGCATGGCCGACCGCATCCTGGGAATGGGCGATATCGTATCGCTGGTAGAACGCGCCCAAGAACAATACGATGAAGAAGAAGCCAAACGCATCCAAAGAAGATTAGCCAAAAACCAGTTTGACTTCAATGATTTCATGGGCCAGATTCAACAGATCAAAAAAATGGGAAACCTGAAAGACCTTGCATCCATGATACCGGGCGTCAGTAAAATGATGAAAAATATTGATGTGGACGAAAATGCTTTCAAAAACATTGAAGCGATCATACGCTCAATGACGCCCGGCGAACGCGGTGATCCCGCCTTGCTGAACGGCTCACGCCGTCAACGTATCGCAAAAGGCAGCGGCACAGACGTACAGGAAGTAAACAAACTCATAAAACAGTTCGACGATACACGCAAAATGATGCGCATGATAACAACATCAAAAGGAAACAAACGAACGCCCGTATTCAAAAAATAAATTACTAACCAAAACCATATAATCGTTATGGAAGAACAATCTTGTAAAATCATAGACGGCAAAGCAGTAGCTGTAAAAATAAAAAAAGAAATTGCCGGGGAAGTGGCACAGATAAAAAAAGACGGGGGAAAAATCCCTCATCTCGCAGCCATATTGGTAGGACATGACGGGGGCAGCGAAACGTATGTAGCAAACAAAGTGCGTACCTGCGAAGAACTCGGCTTCCATTCAAGCCTTATAAGATATGAGGATAATGTAACGGAAAAAGAACTTCTCGACAAAGTAGAAGAACTTAACAACAATGACGATATTGACGGTTTTATTGTCCAGCTACCCCTACCGGAACACATCGCAGCGCAAAAAATAATCGAAGCGATAGACTATCGGAAAGATGTCGACGGATTCCATCCGATTAATGTCGGACGTCTGTCGCTTGGCCTGCCCTGTTTCAAATCGGCGACGCCTGCTGGCATAGCGGAACTGCTGAAACATTATAGAATTGAAACAAAAGGCAAGCACTGCGTCATACTCGGAAGAAGCAACATCGTCGGAAAACCTGTCGCCATGCTCATGATGCAGAAATCATATCCCGGAGACTGTACGGTAACCGTATGCCACAGCCGCTCCGAAAACCTGAGAGAAGTGTGCAGCAAAGCCGACATCATCATCGCAGCATTAGGCACCCCTGAATTTGTAAAAGCCGAAATGGTAAAAGACGGAGCGGTCGTAATCGACGTCGGCACAACACGATTACCCAGCAGCGTTACCAAAAGCGGCTACAAACTGACCGGCGACGTCGCATTCAACGAAGTAGCGCCCAAATGCAGCTACATCACTCCCGTTCCCGGCGGTGTAGGCCCAATGACAATTGTATCGCTGATGCGAAACACACTGCTCGCGGCAAAAAAAGAAATTTATAAATGAAAATATTCTCCGCTACATATTTGTGAAATAAAAAAAAGCACTATCTTTGCAGCGCTTTTTTTCAGAAAGCCGGCTTCGCGAAAGCAGCATTTATGCAGACATCGGCATTTTTTTCGGACGGAAATGCCCGGAAATCACAAAAAGCAGCAATACAAATTGCACATCGGTTTATACATGGTGATTGTAGCTCAGCTGGTTAGAGCATCGGATTGTGGTTCCGAGGGTCGTGGGTTCGAATCCCATCATTCACCCCCCCCTGAAAACAAAAGAAGACACGAAGCGAACAATCTCTCATGTCTTTTTTATTCCCCCCCCTCTTAACGAATCACCCGCAAAAGTTGTGAGCTACGCATCAATTTTTAATTAGCCGATACAGAGACACCAATTTACATTGCGCTCAATACATAAAACAGCACCGTGCACAATATAAAAAGCAATCCTTTATTTTGCATTGCACTTAGCTTGCATTAACTTTGCAACAAAAAAGTATTATGAAAAAGTTATCAATAGGAATACAGTCGTTTTCAAATCTAAGGAGAGGCGATTATCTGTATGTGGATAAAACTGCGGATATTCATCAAATAGTCACGAGCGGGAGAATTTATTTCCTGTCCCGTCCGCGCCGTTTCGGGAAGTCTTTGCTCATTAGCACCCTGGAAGAACTTTTCGCAGGGAACAAAGAATTGTTTGAAGGGCTTTATATTTACGATAAATGGGACTGGACACAGCGATACCCGGTGATACGGATTGACTGGACGGATATTAAGCATTTCTCAAAAGAGGAAATGGAAATCAGCTTGTCAATGTTTCTGAAGCATCAGGCGAATAAATACGGAGTGCAGCTCACTTCGAAATATGCCTCTGATTGTTTCAGGGAACTGATTGATACGCTGTGTCAAACGACCAGGCAACCGGTAGTCATCCTGATTGATGAATACGACGTCCCTATCCTGGACGCCATCGGCAAACCGGAAATGGACGGAGTCCGCGAGTTCTTACAGGATTTTTACCGGAAGTTGAAATCGAACGACAATTATTTGAAGTTTATTTTCTTGACAGGCATCTCGAAGTTTTCGAAGGTCTCCATATTTTCCGTTTTAAACAGCACGAACGATATTACGATGAATGAAAAATATGTTTCGCTCTGCGGTTACACGCAGGTAGAACTGGAATATTATTTTGCAGAATACATTGACGCTGTAGCCGAGCGTTACAGATTAACAAAAGAAGACTTGTTGACGAAAATTCGCAACTGGTACGACGGCTATTCGTGGGACGGCGAAACGTCCGTTTACAATCCGTTTTCGACCTTGTTGTTCTTTGAGAATCAAAAATTTTCCAACTATTGGTTCAGTTCGGGCACGCCTACATTTTTAATGGAACTGTTCAAGAAGCGCAATGATTTGAGGGTTCTGCTGCATCCGGTCCACACAAGTTCGAGCGCTTTCGAGAGTTGGGATCCCGACCTGATCACCGAAATACCCCTCCTGTTTCAAACGGGTTACCTGACCGTCAAAGGGCAGGAAATAGTCGATTTGGAGCCGGAATATACGCTTGACATGCCCAACCGGGAAGTCCGTACATCCATGCAGAAACATTTGCTGTTTGCCTACACTTCGTATCCTCTGGAAGACGTGGACAACCTGCGAAAAACCATGCAGCGGCAAATTCTCCTGAACGACGCGGCAGGTCTGGAAGACAGCCTCCGGCAAATGCTCGCCTACGTCCCCTATCAGATAGACGGAAAGAGCGAAGCCTACTATCATTCCATTTTCCTTATATGGATGAGCATGCTGGGCTTCAACATACAGGGTGAAATCCCTACGAACCGCGGTCGCATCGACGCCGTGTGGGAACAAGCCGGGACAGTCGTCGTTGCAGAGTTGAAGTACGGCGCCGGCAAGCAGACGGAGGCGCTTCTTGATGAAGCCTTGGCGCAAATCCGCGACCGCAGGTATTACGAGAAATACCGTGAAGCGACGCTCCTGGCCATCGCCTTCAACGGTAAAGAAGTAGCCTGCCGAATCGACGTCACCAACTGAACGATTGTTGGGACAGGGCATGCCTTCTCCGTTTCTACCGTTTTCGACGGCTTATAAGCAAGACGCTAAGCAAGATGATTACCAGGCCGGCCATCTGGATGTATGTGACATTTTCCTTTCCGAAATACATCCCGATAAAGACGGCGATAAAGGGGTTTACGTAAGCATGTGTACCAACCTCAGTGGCGGAGCGGATTTTGAGTAGCCAGATATAGGCCGAATAGGCGAGTATGGAACCGAAAACAATCAAGTAGGCCAGTGACAGCCAGGCATACGATGGGACGGCCGTCAGGTCGGTGTTCGACGCTTCGCCACTGATGAGCGCAACCAGCCAGAACACCGCACCGGCAAAAATCATCTGCCAGGCGGAACCGGCAAAAGCGTTGACTTCTTCCTCGCCCGACGAACGGTATTTGGCATACAGCGTGCCCAGCGACCAAGAGATGCAGCCAAAGATAAGAATCAGGACGCCATACTCGCTGTGCACACCCATATCGCCGGGACGCAACTGTTCGACGTAAAGCGCCGTTACTCCCAGAAAACCGATCACAACACCAATGACAACCGACGGGTTACGGAAATTCTTCTTCCACATCGGGGCGTCAAACGCCATAATCCAAATGGCCGTCGACGAAGCGATGATGGCCACCAGGCTGCTGCTGAGGTATCGCTGGGCGAGCATCACAACCGCCATATCAATGAAAAGCAATACGATTCCGCTTATCACGGATTTGCGAATCAGGCTTCGCCTGAAGACCGGCTCTCCCTGCCAATAACGCCAGGCGAGCAGGATCAACCCGGCTGCCGTGAAACGCAACGCTCCAAGAAGAAACGGAGGTAACTCTCTCAGAGCTACGCCGATAAAATAGTACGTCGAACCCCAGACTACATAAATAAGGAAATAAGCAATGATTACAGCCATCCTGTTTGTCCCGGCCGCGTCCCGAATCTTTTCCATCATCCAAATGCATTTTTAATCCTGTCCAGTCCCTGCATAAGGAGTGCGCGCGGACAGGCTATGTTCAACCGGATAAATCCTTCTCCTGCCGCTCCGTACATCGTGCCTTCGTTTATCCAAAGCTTTTCCTTTTCGAGCAGCATCTCCGCAATCCTTGCCGACGGCAGTCCGAGCGAAGCGCAGTCGATCCATACAAGATAAGTCGCTTCGAGCGGCAGGACGGTAAACCGCGGAAAATGTTGCGCGAAAAAGCGTTTCAGGCAAACATAATTATCGTACAAATACCGCTTCAATTCTTCCAGCCATTCCTCGCCCTCATTGTAGGCAGCGATAAGGGCTTCCACCGCAAAGGAATTTAGCTCGCAAACCTCGTTCACGTTGATCGCCCGGTCTATCTTTTTGCGCATCGCATCGTCGGCAGCCAGGATGTTGGCAACCTGAAGGCCGGCAAGGTTAAATGTCTTGCTTGGTGCCGTACAGGTCACCGAGCGGCAGAGGAATTTTTCATCGACCGATGCAAACGGGATAAACGTATGCCCCGGATACGTCAAGTCGCAATGAATCTCGTCGGAAACGATCGTCACATCATGACGCAGGCAGATATTTCCAATTTTTGCCAGTTCGTTCCGTGTCCATACCCGGCCTGCCGGGTTATGCGGATTACAAAGCAGAAGGAGTTTTGCCTTCGGGTCGGAAACTTTCCATTCCAGATCGTCGAAGTCGATGCGGTATGTTCCGTCTTCATACGTCAAATCGTTTGAGACCATTTCGCAGCAGTTGTTGCGGATCGAGGAGAAGAAGCAGTTATAGACCGGCGACTGGACAATCACCCGGTCGCCGGGAATGGTGAGCGCCTTAATCACAGCCGACAGGGCAGGTACGACTCCGGTAGTAAACAGAATCCACTCCGCCCGGAAACGAAATCCGTGCCGCCGTTCGAACCATCTCGTGACCGCATCGTAGTAAGCGCTGGGAACTTTCGTGTAGCCGAAAATCCCGTGCCGTACCCTTTTCTCCAATGCGTCGATGATGCATGGCGCTGTACGGAAATCCATATCCGCCACCCACATCGGCAATACGTCTCGCTCTCCGGCCGAATCCCATTTATACGACCGGCTGTTGCGGCGCGGTATTATTTCGTCAAAATTATATTTCATCAGGCCGTACAGGTTTCGCCGGATGTTTCAATCCGGCATGTCCCAGGATTCTGGCAATTTCCGTCAAAGACAATCTCGCCGACGCTTTCTGCGGAAATATATCCTGTATTCGGATTTTTAATGCTAGTTACCGGACTGTTGATTTCCGCATGAAGAGTGCTGTATTCAAAACACAAATCGGCGTCTGGCGTCATCGTGCAGTTCTCCATCACCAGGTTTTTTGCGTAGCACAGGGGTTGTGTGCCGGAGATTTTGCAGTTTACAAGATGCAGGTTCTTCGAGTGCCATCCCAGGTATTCCCCGTCGATGACGGAATCGTAAACGGTGATGTTTTCCGAATTCCAGAACGCATCTTTCGAATCCAGGTTTGCATTGTGTATGACGACATTCTTCGCATCCTGAAAAGAATAATTCCCCTGCAGGTTAAAGCCGTCGATTTCAATGTTCGAGCCGTTCATGAAAATGTAATCCCCGCCTTTCACTTCCACATTGCGCAGTACAAGGTTGCGACAGTTCCAACAACATTCGGCGGCGCTCGTAAGCCTTACGTTCTCAAGGTACAACCCGTCCATTTCGCGAAACATCTTGGGCGCCTCTACAAGCGTATTGATCATGCGCATGTTCCTTGAATACCAGATAGCCGCCCGGCTGTAAACCGTAAAGCGACATTCCTCTATCAGCGTGTTATCATTGTGCCAGAAAGGATACTTACTCATAAATTCACACTTATATGCTTCCACATCGTCACATTCCTTGATGGCCGATTCGCCGGGATAAAACCGGACGTTCTCAAGCCGGATATCATTCGTTGCAAACAAAGGCCTCTCGCCTTCGTAAAAGGTGTTGCAGATTAATTGTTTCTTTGTTTTTTCGCTCATTGTTTTATATATTAATTGGATATTTCACCCTGTCAATTTCAATCGCTTCCCGTATGTAAACATGCGCCAAAGCCATTCGAGCGGCCCGAACCGGAAATGCTTCAGCCATGCATAACTGCACAGTACCTGCAAAAAGAACAGGCTCGCCGCGACAATCTCTACATATACCAGTCCCATCGTGGCACCCAGCCCGAAGCCTGTGCCATAAAAGATAACCATGCCGGCAGCCGACTGTCCAATATAATTCGTAAGCGCCATCCTTCCCGGCGCCGCCAACAGGCGAAAAAACGGCAGTTCCTTATTTTTCATATACCACAGGCAGATGGAAGCGACATAAGCCAGGCTCATGGGGACGACACTCAGTGCGTACGCTGCCGAATGTCCGACCGGACCCAGCGGATTTTGATTCAACGCGCTCCACGCATAATAACAGGATACGGGCAACCCGATAAGGAAGCCATACCGCCGGAGATTCTTCAATAAAGCCCTGTTGGCCTCCGGATCGGCGTACATCCGGTTTCGCCCCGCATACAGCCCCAGCAGGAACAATCCCAATACCTTAAATACGCGATGCCCGTCTATAAATTCCCGACACCGGATAAATGCCCCCGGCAGCGTAAACTTCAGCACGTCGGTATAGTTTTTACCGTCCCGCAACCACGTGCCGAAGTTATCATCCGTTATACCGCTTTTCAGGTTGAAATATTGCGTAGCTTTTATCACAGGCACTGCCGGGTCAAAACGGAAAATCACCTTCAACGCTTCCATG
Organism: Tannerella sp.; assembly: GCA_031264155.1. GTDB lineage: Bacteria > Bacteroidota > Bacteroidia > Bacteroidales > Tannerellaceae > Tannerella. The sequence goes on from JAISEJ010000157.1 coordinate 7,401, forward strand.
ACGACCGGAAAAAAAATAAGCGCCGCCGAAAACAGAATCAGTTTTTTACCGGGCATATTCCGGAACAGCGGCAGCAACATGCCGATCAGTGCATACAGAAGCAGGATGTCGCCACTCCATAAAAACATCAGATGTAAAAAGCCGATGAACGCCAGGATAGCCATTCGCCGGTAAAAAATCAAATAACCGGTCACGCCTTTTTTTAACAGGTTGGACATGATGATAGTAAAACCCATCCCGAACAGGAAGGAAAACAGGCTGTAGAACTTCCCGTCGATAAAAACATGCTGCACGTATTTTATGATATGGTCAATACCCGCCGTAGGCATGGCCTCCACCACTTCTTTTTTCTGGAATGTGTATAATGAAAATTCCGGGAAATTGGCCAGACAAATTCCCAACAAAGCAATTCCCCTTAAAATATCCGGAATCATATAACGTTCCGACGACCCGACCGGCCCCGTTTTCTCCGACATCATCCTAACCGCATTTATCCGTTATTTCCCTGTTTTTCATTCCTCGAATCATTGTTTATGATTATGCAAAAGTCATTAAAAAATTGATTAACTCCCGCTTATCCCCTATTTAACGCGAAAAATATAATGATTATCGCGAAAAGCAGGAGATTTACATACCATAAACCCCGGTCTATCCTATAAACCAGCGGTGTCATTGTTTTCGGGAATAGCTAATGTTTTTTCAAATCAACAAGATACGGCATTACCCATTTACTTGAATTTTCAATTATTTTATCAGAAACGCTTTCATGTCAATATTTTTATCTATTTTTGTTTCAACTTATAACTAAAACGTTAAAATGCTATGAAGAAAAATGTAATTTTATGTGTATTGGGGCTGGCATTTAGCTTGACTGCCTCTGTAAAAGCTCAGGAAACACCGTCGTGGGCGAAAGAGACTAAAGAACAAAAGGAAAAACGCATGGCGTGGTGGACGCATGATCGCTTCGGTATGTTTATTCATTGGGGACTTTACGCTCTACCTGCCCGCCACGAGTGGGTAAAGCAGAATGAACGGATCTCGGACGAGGACTATCAAAAGTACTTCGATCGCTTTGATCCCGATTTATACAATCCGAAAGAATGGGCGGCCAAGGCACGGGAGGCCGGCATGAAATATGTAGTGCTGACGGCAAAGCATCACGAAGGTTTTTGCTTGTGGGACAGCAAATATACCGACTACAAAGTCACCAACACGCCCTACGGCAAGGACCTGATAAAACCGTTCGTCGATGCGTTCCGCGCCGAAGGGATTCGGATTGGGTTCTATTATTCGCTGATCGACTGGCATCATCCGGATTTTCCCTACGACCGCATTCACCCGAACGGCCCCAGAGATCCGGACGAGCGAAAAACAGCCAACGAAAAGCGGGATATTAAGAAATACCAGCAGTATCTCAAGAACCAGTTGACGGAAATACTGACACAGTTCGGTCAGATAGACGAACTCTTCCTTGACTTCTCCTACCCCGGTGAAAACGGCAAGGGACATGACGACTGGGATTCGGAAAACCTTATTAAGCTCATCCGGAAACTGCAGCCCGGCATCCTGATTGACGACCGTGCCGACCTGAATGACACGGAGTGGGGCTGGGACTTTAAAACGCCGGAACAGTTCATGCCGACCGAATGGCCGATAGTCAACGGACAGCGCGTACCGTGGGAAACCTGCCAGACATTTTCAGGCTCATGGGGCTATCATCGCGATGAAACCTCATGGAAAAGCGTCAACCAACTGATCGTTATGCTGATTGAAGTTACCAGCAAGGGCGGGAACCTGCTGCTCAACGTCGGCCCGACAGCGCGGGGCCTATTCGATTACCGCGCCAACGAACGACTCGAAGGCATGGGAAAATGGATGGCATACCACAGCTGCTCCATTTACGGCTGCACGCAGGCGCCGGACGAGTTCACCGCTCCCCGTAACTGCCTGCTCACCTGGAACCCGGCCGCCAAACGGCTTTACGTTCATATCCTCGAATGGCCCATCAATGCGCTGCATCTGAACGGATTCGCCGGGAAGTTCAAATATGCGCAACTGCTAAACGACGCATCAGAAGTGCGTTACCGCACCGACGGCGACAATGTCACCCTGAACCTCCCCGTCCTCAAGCCCGACACGGAAGTGCCGGTAATTGAACTGTTCCTGGAATAAACTGTAAAATTCACAAAGGAGATCATCCGTTTTTAAGAAATCGTTTAAAATTAGAACAAAATATTGGTTATCGGTTATTTGTTTGAATAATACCTCGTATCTTTATGGGTGCCAATCCATAAAGAACGATGACAAATTATTCGACAAACTTAACCGACAGCCAATATGGTACAATAATACAAATAATTGGCGACACCCGCAAGCGTAAACATCCGTCGCGCCAGGGCAAACGCATCTAATTTTTGATCAGTTTTATCAGGGTCTTCAATCCTGTCTATTCTTCTTTGGATTCTATCGGGGGAAAGTCGCTTATAACCGAACATCTGCGAGTTTCCACCCTGTCATGTCCACAATCTGATTCCTCATCAAAGGCATTTACCGGTAGAAAACGAAAAGAATCTTCCGCCTGCTCCACCAGATTGCCCCGGTTACCTTTGATAGCTAACAGGCAATCAGCCTCTTTTTCTATGATCTTTGAGGCTATATTTTTCTGACGGCCCAAGGCACCTGTCGTCACAAGGCACCCTTTGAGCACCGGCAAATCAAGCAATTTGGGGATGGCTGTTATTTCATTGCCTTTTTCTTCGACTTTTGTCTGCCCCAGCATAATATGATTCTTTTCCTCCCATACGCTGACCATGCAGACGACGCTCTTCCTGCCCGAATTGCGGCTCCCACACATGCTTTTACCGTCTATGGCTATCACTTCATTTTCGCATAAATCGGCAACCGGGCGCGTCCAGTACATAAAACAACCTTCCAACACTTCAGGGTTCAACGCGGAAAACATGCGGTTAAATGTATTGTGGGAGGGAATGTCGCCGGGAAGGCGGAGAAATGTTTTCAACCGGTCTTCCCTGGCCCTGCCGAATTCTTCCATCTCATTCCAGCCTTCCGCCCAACATATAATGGATGCTATGGCTATAAATGAGATGTCTTCAAGGGAATGTTCCCGTGTCGTCTCTACGCGAGGATCTGTTAAGGACGAAAAATAACTAACAGGACTTTCCATAAGCGGTTTTCTTCGGATAGATACAACTTCTCTACTAACTTAGTAACGTGTAAAAAATAAAATGGCAAAAACAAGTCTGAAAAATGCTTTGTGCATTTGCACGAAGGACAAAATCGGTCGAAAAAATCCTTCGTGCAGCAGCCCGAAAGGTAAAATCAGTCGGATTTATGAAAACTTGAATACAGATTTTGGCAAAACCGGTTCGGAATGTCAAAATCGGACAGTGTGCCTGAAAGGCTTCTTATATAATAGAATTGCCATCTTATTTTTTACACATTACTTAACAATAAAAATTAGATGCGGTTGCCCTGGGAAAAAGAATCGTTTTTTTATTGGTATGTTATTTTTTTGCCGGAAAGTCCATGCCCGACGGGATACGTTCGGCATGGATATGTGGGTTGTGTGTATTGTGTAGTAGGGGCGTAGCGCGCGACGCCCTTACATAATACGGTCGACTCGATACGGTAGCATGCCCTGTCTCTACCGTACCGTACGTTTTCCATAAATTTATGCCGTGCACAGTATAGTTCAAGCGCCATTCCGACGAAAGTCGCAATCCCTTGATACAACACAGGGGATTGCGGGTCAAGCCTGCTGGGTGACGGGTGACGGTCTGTTTGCAGTACCCATACAAAAAACGTCATAGAGTAAAAAAATCAATCTTTCTTTGGCTGTCTGAAATAAAATATATTTCTTTGCGCCGTTAACAGAGATGTTAAACATCAATGTTAGGAGAATGTGAATTAAAAGAGAAAGACTTATGGTAAAGAAAGAGACAAAAAAAGGTGAGCCGCAGGTTGCGGATGTGAGCCGGGCGATTCTGGAGGCGGCGGAACATGAGTTTCTGGAAAAAGGGTTTGAGGCGACCAAGACGACTAAGATTGCGTCGCTTGCAGGCGTTACACATGCGATGCTGCACTATTATTATCGTACGAAAGAGAATCTTTTTGATATGATATTTGAAAAAAAGGCGAGGCTGCTTAAAGAATCCCTGTTCAGCGCGTTCGACAGGCAGGATTTGCCTTTCTGCGAGAAGATACGGGTAGGCATGGAGGCGC
>JAISEJ010000237.1 GCA_031264155.1 Tannerella sp.
GAGGCAATGGGTGTGCTTAAACTGAATAAGTTTGATGATCATTACCTCCGCCTTCGGCATATATTTGACCGTGTGATACAGCTTGTCGACTCGTATCATCCGGACGAACTCGCTATCGAAGCTCCGTTCTTCGGCAAAAATGTACAGAGTATGCTGAAACTGGGTCGTGCGCAGGGAGTAGCGATAGCCGCCGCACTCCATCGCGACGTACCAATCAGCGAATATGCGCCGTTGAAAATAAAGATGGCGATAACGGGCAACGGGCAGGCGTCGAAAGAACAGGTTTCCGGGATGCTACAACGAATGTTGCACATCCCGGATGAAAATATGTTGCCTCAACTTGATGCAACCGACGGACTCGCCGCTGCCTTTTGCCACTATCTGGAGACCGGCAAGCCCCAGCTTGGTAAATCTTATTCCGGCTGGAAGGATTTCATTGCCAAAAACCCTTCCAAAATACGGAAATGAATCCGGTTATACGACCCCCTGCACCATCATAGCTTTCGCTACTTTCATGAATCCGGCGATGTTGGCGCCTTTCACATAGTTTACGTAATCACCTTCACGCCCGTGCTCTACGCACTGGTTGTGGATATCGCGCATGATCCGGTGCAGCTTTTGGTCGACCTCGTCCGGCGTCCATGACAGGTGCATGGCGTTTTGCGTCATCTCAAGTCCCGACGTTGCTACTCCCCCTGCATTGACGGCTTTTCCGGGAGCGAACAGCATTTTGTTGTGAACGAACGTGTCCACCGCTTCTGCCGTACATCCCATGTTCGATATTTCCGCAACACATTTGATGCCGTTTTCAATCAACACATTCGCATCGGAAGCGTCAAGCTCGTTCTGCGTGGCGCATGGCAGGGCGATATCCGCTTTTCGTTCCCACGGGCGTTTTCCGGGGAAAAATTCGGAACTTCCGAACCTGTCCGCGTAGGGAGCGACAATATCTTCACCGGAGGCGCGAAGCTCGAGCATATAATCGATTTTATCCCCGCAGATCCCGTTCGGGTCGTAGACATACCCGTCAGGCCCGGAAATTGTAATCACTTTGGCTCCCAGCTCCGTCGCTTTGACGGCAGCGCCCCAGGCAACATTCCCAAAGCCGGACAGGGCGACCGTCATGCCTTTCATCTCCATTCCATGCTCATGCAGCATCCGGTTGACGAAATATAAACCGCCGAAACCGGTCGCTTCGGGACGCAGGATCGAACCGCCGTATTCAAGCCCTTTGCCCGTGATTGTTCCGGTATTTTCACGGGCAAGTTTTTTGTACATGCCATACAAATACCCGATTTCACGTCCTCCGACGCCGATATCTCCCGCCGGCACATCCGTGTCAGGCCCGATATGATGCCATAGCTCCAGCATAAACGCCTGGCAGAAACGCATAATCTCGGCATCGCTTCGTCCGCGGATGGAAAAATCGGAACCGCCTTTCCCGCCGCCCATAGGCAGCGTCGTAAGCGCGTTTTTAAAAGTCTGCTCGAACGCCAGAAACTTCAGGATCGAGAGGTTTACCGAGGCATGGAAGCGCAACCCGCCCTTATACGGGCCTATTGCGTTATTAAACTGTACGCGATAGCCGAGGTTCACATGAATCTCGCCCCCATCATCGACCCACGGCACGCGGAACGTAATGATCCTGTCAGGTTCGACAAGCCGTTCTATTATTTTCGCTTTTTCAAACTCCGGGTGTTCGTTATATACATCTTCTATGCTTATCAAAACCTCTTTGACGGCCTGCATATATTCCTTTTCCCCGGGATGCTTTGCTTCTAAAGAAGCCAATACCTGTTCCGTCTTCATAGTTTTTTGTGTTATTTAAACACTTGAATCATGGGCCGCCCAATCCATACCTGCGGCTGTTTCAACTCGAAGATATAGGCAATCGTCGATGCAATGTCGAACTGCATCATACTTTCGTCGAAAAGAAGCCCTTTCTTTATGTTTTTGCCGCTGATGATGAACGGCGTTTCCATTTCCGGCATCGTTTTTCCGCCATGACCCTTGTTTATCCCTCCGTGGTCGGCTGTGATGATAAAAATAGTCTCGTCATAAAAACCGGCATTCTTAACCGCTTCGATTATCTTCCCTACATATCCGTCCAGCCGGGTGAGGGTTGTATAATATTCGGGCGTGTCATGACCGGTGCCATGTCCGACGTGGTCAGGCTCGTCAAATATGATTGCGGCAAAATCCGGTTTTTTCTCGGTAATATATTTGACCGCCATATCGCGTAAACCTTCCGGCACGACATTGTAATCGGGTGACTGCTCGTGGTAGCTGATGGATAAGGTGTCCACTAAGTATTTGATCCCCGCCCAGTCATAAATACAGCCGATTTCCGCATTCGGACGCTTGTCCCTGAACAACTGGAATATAGTTGGAAAAATGTTGTTTTTACCGATCACGCGCGAAGGCAGATCCGGCGTTTTTGAACCCCATTCCGTGTATCCGTGCAGTTCCGGCCCGACGCCCATAAACATGGAAGCCCAGTTCGGGGCGCTTGATGAAGGAAACACGGAGCGTTTTTTGAGCGTATAGGCTCCCTCTGCCGCTAATTTTTTGATATTCGGCATCTCGGCTTTTTCAAAGCTATAGGAACCCCAGCCGTCAAGTCCGATAAAAATTACATGTTTGGCTTTTTCTTTTGCATCGGTTGTCATGCCGGCGGTGGCATACATAAAAAGACTGATAAAGATTACTTTTACAATTGATTTCATATTTATTTTAATTTAGGTGGTTGTTATATATAATTCGTTGCGAAGGTAGTAAAATATTCTCCGATTCCGTATGCTTTTCGTTTCTGTTTAAAAACATAGTTTATAAACAGACGAATAAAAAATCTATAATTCGGCAATTATGCGTACTTTGCGCAAATTTTTTTAGAAATACTATCAAATATAATATTAATGTTAAAGATTTAATTGTCATGAAAGTTTATCAAACGAGTGAAATTAAGAACATTTCAATCTTGGGAAGTTCTGGTACTGGGAAAACCACCCTTGCTGAAGCGATGCTTTACGAGGGTGGTATTATAAAACGTCGCGGATCGGTAAAGACCGGTTCTGCAGTTGCCGATTATTTTCCGGTGGAGAAAGAATATGGATATTCTGTTTTCTCCACCGTTTTTAGTGTAGAATGGAACGGCATGAAGCTCAATTTTATTGATTGTCCGGGTTCGGACGATTTTATCGGAGGAGCCGTTTCGGCGCTGAATGTTACGGATACCGCCCTGATGGTGATCAATGCGCAGTATGGAGTGGAAGTTGGTACGATAAACCAGTTCCGCTATACGGAGCAGTTCCATAAACCGGTGATTTTTGTAATCAATCAGTTGGATAACGACAAGGCGGATTACGAATCTTGCGTATCGCAATTGAAAGAAAACTACAGCGGCAAAGTGGTGCAGATCCAATATCCCGTTACGTGCGGCACTTCGTTCAATGCGGTTGTGGATGTGCTTAAAATGAAAATGTATCGCTGGAAGCCGGAAGGTGGAGTGCCGGAAGTGCTTGAGATTCCCGAAAATGAAGCGGAGAAAGCGGCGGAATTGCATCAGGCGCTGGTTGAAGCGGCGGCTGAACATGATGATTCCCTGATGGAAAAATTCTTTGACCAGGGCACGCTCACGGAAGATGAGATGCGCGCCGGTATTCGCGCCGGACTTGTGACGCGCGGCATGTTTCCTGTGTTCTGCGTATGTGCCGAACGGGATATGTGCGTGCGCCGTACGCTTGAATTTCTGGGAAATGTAGTCCCCTGCACGGACCGGATGCCTCGCCTGGTTACGACCGACGGCCGCGAAGTTACTCCCGATTCGGAAGGCCCGGTAAGCCTGTTTTTCTTTAAAACGACGATAGAGCCTCATATCGGACAGGTTTCTTACTTCAAAGTGATATCCGGCAAGGTGAAATCCGGCGATGATTTGCAGAATATTGACCGTGGTTCAAAAGAACGTATCGCCCAGCTGTTTGTTGTCGACGGACAGATGCGTACGGAAGTAACCGAAATGGTTGCCGGCGATATCGGGGCGACCGTCAAACTGAAAGATGTGCGTTTAGGTAATACGCTCAACGGCAAGGGCGGCGATTATAAGTTCAACTTCATCCGTTATCCCGAGCCGAAATTCAGGCGTGCAATAAAAGCCGTTAACGAATCCGATTCGGAAAAACTGAGCGAGGTATTGAGCCGCATGCACGAAGAAGATCCTACCTGGATCATAGAGATGTCGAAGGAGCTGAAACAGACAATTGTATCGGGCCAGGGCGAGTTCCACTTGCGCACGTTGAAATGGCGTATAGAAAATAATGATAAGATTTCAATAGAATATCTTGAGCCGAAGATTCCGTATCGCGAGACCATTACAAAGGCCGCTCGCGCCGACTACCGTCATAAGAAACAGTCGGGAGGCGCCGGACAGTTCGGTGAAGTACATCTTATTGTAGAGCCTTATTACGAGGGCATGCCGGCGCCGACGCTCTACCGTTTCGGCGGACAGGAGTTTAAGATGAGTGTACGCGATACGCAGGTGATAGACCTCGACTGGGGCGGAAAATTAGTTTTCGTCAGCTGCATTGTCGGCGGTTCCATTGATGCGCGGTTCATGCCCGCGATCCTGAAGGGTATTATGGCGCGTATGGAGCAGGGGCCGCTTACCGGCTCGTATGCACGCGATGTACGCGTCTGTGTGTACGACGGAAAGATGCACCCCGTCGACAGCAACGAAATATCGTTTATGCTTGCCGGACGTAATGCGTTCAGCACGGCATTTAAGGATGCCGGCCCGAAAATCCTCGAGCCTATTTACGATATAGAGGTTCTTGTCCCGGGAGATTTCATGGGCGATGTGATGGGTGACCTGCAAGGGCGTCGTGCGATCATCATGGGGATGAACAGTGAGAAAGGCTATGAAAAGATCATGGCGAAAGTACCGCTGAAAGAAATGTCGAGCTATTCGACCTCTTTGAGTTCCATCTCCGGTGGTCGTGCATCCTTTACAATGAAGTTTGCATCCTACGAATTGGTACCTGCCGACGTTCAAGAAAAACTTCTCAAGGAATATGCGGAATCGCAAGCGGATGATTAGTTTTTTGTTTTTAATAGAATGAACGATAACGGCGTCGGAAAAAGTTCGGCGCCGTTATTTTTTTCTGCTTTTGTACAGCGGGATGAATACGATTATTGCGGAAGCTGCGATCGAAAAAATCACCATGAAGTTTATTTCTTCACTGTATGCAAGAAGCATATAGCATAGTAAAACCCATAGTAATATGATACAAACAGCCTGGGAAGTAGTAATTTTTCTGCGTGCCATATATAATATGTAGGACTTATGGTTATCCGTTAAAATACTTGTTAAGATAAATGAGAATCCCTAAAAGTGCGATCATCAGTATGATGATAACAGTTAGCGCCTTCGATAGTTTTTCTTTACTTTGTTTGTAGATACGGTTCTGTTCTGAATTTTCAAACGCGATCATTTCGAGGAGTTTTTCAGAAACCTCATATCCGTGATCCTTCATTATCTCGGCTGCCTGTTGAATGTCTTTTTGTAAAAGTTCAACTTTAGCTCCTCCCGAATCCACATATCCAAACATCACGCGACTACTGATTCCGTCGCGCACGTAACATCCGATTCCTTCCGACCGAAGGAGATTAACGAGCATCTCCGCGTCCGACGTTTGTTGAAACCGTGCTATTTCGACCATTTTATCTTCCATAGATCCTTTGAATATAGTGCAAGCCGAAAGTCATGCAATAATTTGTAGTACGTTGATTATCAATATTTATTGTGGAGTATATCGGACATTTCCCATTGTTGATTATTTGTTGATTAATAAATATTTTACCTACATTTATACCTACATTTTGATAGTTTTACCTACGTCAATTTGTTTATTTGTGTCTGTTATTTTTCATTATCCGGACGAATCCCGATCTTCTCCAAAGATTTAAAAGTCTCGCTTTTTACGGCTTTTATATACTTTACTAATGCCGAGAGGCCTGCTAACTCACAATCCAAATTAATAGTATCAATAGAACATATGGGAAAATCATGTTTATATCCTTTTGGAGGAACAACATCTATTCCTGCTAACACTCTGTCTACTCTCTCATACCATTCTTTAAGTTTTTTTCTGCGAATGTCTAATTCTGACTTTTTTATGTACATAATTCTATCTTTTTTAATAGTTCATATATTCTTTTATCCTTTCCAAGTAAATTTTTTGCTTGTTCTTTTTATATGTTATTTGAGTTCACTGCGAATTTTAACTTCATCAATGATAAAATTTTTTTTGATCATTCTTTCTGTGAGCATTTCACCAGAAGGGTTTAATCCGATAGCTCTTTCGTGAACGCTTTTCATTTTCCTAATGATACAAAGAAGTACATCACCTATTTGTTCAGCATTATACTCCCCATTTTTAATTTCATTAACCATTTTCTCTAATTCTTCATAAGTCTTAATTTCCATAATTTCACTTTTTAAATTGTTCTATAATCTTATTATCTATATCTAAATATTTAATTTGCTCTATTGCATCAAGTATTTTCTTGTTTATTATTTATTCATTAATATCTGTATTGTTCTCTCTTTCTCCTCCAGCAATTTTTTCAAATTCGCTATCTCTCTATCCTTATCTGCCAATTTTCCGACCATCGCATTTCCATAGATAGATGCGGCGTTTCCTCGACCTCCCTTTTGCGTTATGGTGTTGATAGGAGTATCATCAAAAAAAACACCAGCTGATACATCCAATATTTTAGCAATATCTTCCAATGTCTTCGTATTAGTACTTCCATTCCGCATTAGCGATTGAATAGCACTCTCATCCCTTCCTATTTTCGAAGCTAACTCACGAATAGTGATTCTATTTCTAATACATAAGTCTCTTATAATAAATAAATTGGCCATGATTTAATAATTATTAACAGTGATTATACTCCTGACTAAGGAGTTTATCTCTATATTTGTCATCTAAATATAGCGACAATTTTGTCATTAACAAACAAAAAGAACAAGAATTATGAAAAAAATGGAATTAAGTGCAGACATCGAATGTGAAAATGATGTCAAAGAGCAAGTATTGGATGCGGGAACAATTGAAATTCCTGAAGAAAAAGAGAATACATTGACACAAAAAACAGACGCCCAGAATCTACAGAAATGGATAAATTCCATTCCTGTTGGAGAGTATAGGAAAAAAATAGACGATGTAATCGCCGGATGCAAGATACCCAGATCAACGTTTTACAACTGGAAATTTGGCCTTTGCAGGATTCCCGAACTCCATAAGGATAAGATTGAAGAAATTGCCGGATGTAAAATATTTGTACGATGAAAGGATGAAAACAGCAGCAAGCAAGACACTTCGAGAATTAAAGCTCGGGACATGGTTTCGCATGAATGGTTCAAGGGAAAAGTGCAAATATTTCGGAGAAGCGGAACTCTCCATATATCCACAGAAAGTATACCTTTTTATCCGTGAAAACGGGCAGGGATACTTTATTCAGAACGGGGAACGGTCAGTATCCGTAATCACCGATTATAATTTCGGACGATATCCTTCCAGGATTATTCCTCCGAGTATGACTAAAATTAAAAACAGTAATAACAAGTAACAATTGAAGCACAATGAAAAGAATTATGGTAAACGTTTGGGGTAAACAAACGGAAGTAAACCTGGGAACATGGGAAGAGATTAGGGCGCTGGGGTTCAATAAGAATGACTGTTCTTTCGGTTCATTGAACGATGGTACGCCGGCGCTGTATTTTTACAGATATATTCCGCGCGTTGGATACGACTGGTATTTAACTGTCGAAAAACTGGAGAATATTCACAATTGACATAAAAACATAAACATTATGAGCAAACAGAAACAATTTATCGAAATCACCCCTCCGGAATTCAACGCCATGGAAGAGGCATATCACGTATACAACCACAACTGCCCTTCCTGCAACGGCCGTGGTTCGCATACGGTATATGAAGGGAAGGGATCAACAGACAAAGCATGTCAAAGATGCGACGGAACCGGCAAGCTAAAGGCACATATTAAAATCCTCTGGTCACCGGATTATTATGACAATTAAAACATTAGCATCATGTACAAAACAAAAGAATTTGAACAGGCAACACTTCAAAAAGGTTATGAATTGGAGCGTATCCATTATACGAATCAAAACAGAGTCCACCATGCCAAAGGTTTTGTTCCCACAAAATCCGGAAAAAAAACAGTCATCTGGACGAATGACGGTCGCGCGATTGTTGAAAATGACTACACCCCCGAATACAATCTCTTTGAAAAACCGGAAAAAGATGGAACACTGGAATGAACAGCAAAAAAAGTACGCACTGACCAGTGCCGGGCAGGTTACCGTCGAGGACATCGCGCTAAATATCGGACGCTCTCCCCGTGCAGTAAAACTGTTCCTGCACCGCAACAAAGTCAACATCGGACGAACGGTCAAACACAACCTGACGCTAACGATACTCCAGCGCAAATTCGGCCATCCGGAATACTTCTACCCTACCCGGCAATTTTTTAATACTGTAAAAATCAACCAAAGACGCTGGTGGGACCTGTATTACGGTCGCAAACAGATATGCAGGGAAGAGTATGAACGGTTATGTTCCCATCTGAACATTTCCCCCGAAGATTCGTTCGAAGCCCGGCAAATAGAACTGTTTGAGTAAAAGGCATGGATTCATTCGCTCAATACAGATTAAACGACTACTCTTTCATAGGCGAGTATGAACGCCGCATGGGAACGGAATACTTCCGAAAGTATCGCGATGACGTATACATACACCTTGCAAAAATGAATCCCGGCGACCGCTTCTCTGTTGAAATACTGGTCAAAAAAGAAAATTTAGATCTGTTTATAAAGCTCGTCTGCCTTTTCATTCTCGAAGGAAACCCGGATTATGAATTTACAGACGATTACAAAAATGTAAAACGTAATGCATAACAATGATTATACACGAGTAAAAGAAGCCCTTAGCATTGTCGACGTAATCGGACGCTTCGTATCTTTAAAAAAGAAAGGCAGCCATTACGTCGGCCTGTGTCCGTTCCATGAAGACAGAGACCACCCGTCCATGTCCGTATCACCGTCCCGGCAAACATATAAATGCTGGTCATGTGGCGTCGGCGGAGATGTGATTGAATTCATCAAACAGCACGAACACTACGCAAACTCATACGAAGCCCTCGAATGGTGCGCCCGGCAGGCCGGAATACAGATAGACAAATCCGAGCGCACTCCGGAAGATCTGGCGCGGCAAAAAGAAATCGAATCCGAGCGCGTTGCAATTGAAGCATCCTGCCGCTTCTTCGAAGAAAAACTCCCCCTGGCGGCGGCATATTTAAAAAAACGCGGCCATGATATCAATAGCGAACTGCTAAAGTCATTCCGGGTCGGATATGCACCCGAAGGAAACCTGTTATACAGGGAACTCACCGCAAAGGGTCATACCTTCGGCCAGCTCGCAAAAGTAAATGTATGCAAAGTCAAAGAATACGGATATAAATACGATGTATTCCGCGACCGCATAACATTCCCTTTCCTTGACCTGCAAGGCCGCGTTACCGGTTTCTCCGGCAGGCTGTGCACCCCGCGCGAAGGCGCCGGCAAGTATCTCAACACAACCGACACAAACCTTTTCAAAAAGAAAAAAACGCTGTTCGGCTTCTACCAGGCAAAAAGGGATATAAGCCGGATGGATTTCGCCTACCTCGTAGAAGGACAGTTCGACGTCCTCTCATTCCATGCCGCCGGCCTCACCAACACCGTCGGAACATCCGGCACCGCATTTGACATCGAACAGGTAAAACTGCTGAAGCGTTTCACCAAAAACGTCACCCTGTGCTTCGACGGCGACCTTCCCGGCATGAAAGCCCTGCGCAACAGCTGCGAACTCCTGCTCTCCGAAGCATTCACCGTCCGTTGCGTCCTGCTCCCGCCAAAAAAAGACCCCGACGAAATCTTCCGCGAAAAGAAAAGCGAGACAGCAAAATGGGTCTCAAACCATACAAAAAACTTCCTCTCCTACTTCGCAACCATCCTCGCCCCCAAAGGCGCATCAGCCGAACAGACCGAAGAAGCCCTCGAACTTCTGATCAGACTGATTGCCGCCATCCCGTCCGAAACCCTGCGCCTTGGATACATAAAAGACCTCGCCAAACGATTCGACACCCCGATGACCGTCCTCGAACGCAAACTCAAATCGGAACGTCACAGGCTACCCGAAAAACCCGATCAGGAAATGAAGCCGGGCATTTACGGCATGGACCTGCTCGCCGAACTCCCGCAAATCGCAGAATGTCTCCTCACCGACGACTTCAACACCTTCATCGAATCCGTCGACGACACCCCCGTCGCATACATCAACGGAATACCCGCCCTCGCCGACATACAGCAGCTCCGGAAACTCTCCCCACGCTTCGAAACCGCCTCCACCGGCCTCTCCGTAAGCGAGCACGGCGAAGAATCCCCCTATCTCGCCGCCCTCGCCGCCTGCTACCGTGCCGGCATAACCCTCATAAGCATCACCCTGCAAAAACCCCAAACGCCCCCCGAGTCCCCAGACTCCCCAATAGAACCCCCAGCCGAATCCCTCAGCTTCATCCTCTACTACTGCAAACTCTACAAAGACTTCTTCGATACCCGAAAGCCCTCCGACCGCTCCGAATACATCAGCCGCTGCGCCGACCTCCTCAGCTATGCCGAAGACAGCGTCCGCATCGTAAACTTCGCCGAAATACAATCCCTCCTCGGCTTAACCGCTACCGCACTGAAAGACATACTCAAACCCTACATAGCCAAAAGAAAAGCACGCCTCGCCATCAACATGCGACGCCCCGACGAAGAAGAAGAAATCTACGACCCCGGCGAAACACCCCGCTACGTCGACGACAACCCCGAATATAAAGCCATGTATCACAATTATGATTTCTTCCCCTACCTGAACCGCGAAGGACGCCCCGTCTGCTACGGATTCCGAAACAGCGAAGGCGCCAGATCCGGATTCATCCAGGTATGCGACTTCTTCATCGAACCCCTCCTCCACATCAAATCGGACAGCGACGACAGCAACAATCGCGTAGTACGCCTTAACCACAAACGATACAAAACACCCGTCTATGCCGAAATAAACTCAAGAGACTTCACCGCACTGAACCTCATCGACGTCCGCCTCAACTACTTAGGCCCATTCAACTTCCTCAACTGCGACACAAAAAGATGGGCCAAAATACGCGCCTGGCTATCCTACAAATACGTAGAATGTTCGGAAATCAGCGTCTACGGCAATCAGCAGGCCGACGGTACATCCCGGCTTGAAAAAAACATGTTCTACGCCTTCGCCAACGGAATCTTCCACATCGTCGACGGCGTCCCGCGCTTCGACCCCGCAGACGAACTCGGCGTCGTCACACACAACAGCCGCAACTATTACCTCCCAGCATACTCCTCTATCTATGCAGGACGCGACTTCGAACGCTTCGAAAACATCTCAAAACTCAAATACAACCCCGTCCCCGTCGAAAAACAGTGCAGCTTTCAACACTGGGCACACCTGATGAACAGCGTATACAAACTCAACGACAACGGAAAATGGGCCTTGCTCTTTGCCGTCATGAGCGCCTTCCGTTCCAACATTTACAGCATCGACCGACTCTTCACCGCTCCCTTCTTCATGGGACCCATGTCATCCGGAAAAACAGCCATCGCCCTCTCCGTACGAGCACTCTACATCTCCCCAAAGGAACCCATCTTCAACCTCATCGCCGGCTCACCCGCCGCCCTCTCCACCCTGGTCGGAAATTTCCGCGACGTCCCCGTCGTACTCGACGAATACAACAACCGCGAAGTCTCCGATGCCAAATTCCAGACCCTGAAAGGCATCGTCTACGACGGCGACGGAAAGCAAAAGCGCCGCGGCGTCGGAAGCCGCGAAATAGAAAACGACAAAGTCTTCGCACCCGTCATCATCTGCGGACAGGAAACACCACAGCGCGACGACAATGCCCTCATGTCGCGCATCATCGTCTGCGAAGTAGCCAAACCGCGGACAGACCGCACCCCGGAAGAACGGCAACTCTTCAACGAACTCAAAGACCTCGAAGACCCGAACAAAACCGGCCTGTCAAACATATTATTCGAAATACTCAAGCTGCGCCCACTCGTCATGGAACACTTCCGCCATCTCAAATCCGACAGCTACGACGATCTAAAAGACAAGCTGTCCAATGCCGGCGAAATAGACCGCATCATGAAAACCGTCTCCCTCTTCCTCGCCACATGCCAGCTTATCGAAAATTACACGGAGCTGAAACTCCCGTTCACCTACGCCGAATTCCTGCAGATCGCAATAGACAAAATAAAATTCCAGATCGAGCTGATAACTTCGACCGACAAACTCGCAACCTTCTTCAAAGCGATGGACGTCATGATCGACACCAAAGCAGTCCGCGAAGGCCGCGACTTCAGCATCGGTACACCCGACAAAATAACCATAAAACTCTCCGGCGACGACAAGAAGGAAGTCGCATTCCCCGCCGGTACCCGCATCCTGTTCCTGCGCATCAATAAAATATATCCGCACTTCGCACGCTCATCATACAACACCGAAGAATCAACACAATCAACCATCGAGCAGAACCTGCGCTCGCATCCATCCTACATAGGACGCACCGACCACCGCTTCTCCTGGCTCGACGTAGTTGAAACACCCTCCGTAAGCTTCGAAGCAAACGGAGAAGACATAACGCCAAACAACACCATGGTCCGCCGCATGGAACGCCATGGCGCAAGCACTTCCTGCATAGCCCTCAACTACGACATCTTCCGCGATCTCTACGACATAGACCTCCAGCGCTCCGACACAACAGATCCTGCAGCCGAAATCGACGAATCCGACAAACCCTTTTAACAACTGTAAAACAGCAAAACAATGAAAACAAAAATTTACGTATTCGAAGAAAACAGCATCACCTTCATCCTGGACAAGGACAACAAAGTGATGGTAAACGCCACCGAAATGGCCAAAGTATTTGGAAAAGATGTTTTTCAATTTACAAGAATAGACTCGACAAAAGAGTTCGTCGAGTCTTGCCAAA
>JAISEJ010000073.1 GCA_031264155.1 Tannerella sp.
ACTTCATGTCGGGTGCCAGAGACTTCATGTCGAGTGCCAGAGACTTCATGTCGAGTGCCAGAGACTTCATGTCGAGTGCCAGAGACTTCATGTCGAGTGCCAGAGACTTCATGTCGGGCGCCAGAGACTTTCTGTCGAGTGCCAGAGACTTTCTGTCGGGTGCCAGAGACTTCATGTCGGGCGCCAGAGACTTTCTGTCGAGTGCCAGAGACTTTCTGTCGGGTGCCAGAGACTTTCTGTCGGGTGCCAGAGACTTTCTGTCGAGTGCCAGAGACTTTCTGTCGAGTGCCAGAGACTTTCCGGTGAGTGCCGGAAACCTTATAACAGCCGGCAAATCCCGTGCAATGCCATTTCATAACGATTATGAGCTCATGTTACGCAATAGCCTGATTACAGAACTGCGCGATACGCCCCCGTCCCGGAATCGGATACGATTCTATACTTCACGCGGCAAGGATTTGTGTATTACCGGCATACTCCGGACAGGCTCAGGCTTGCATCAGTCTGACCATGTTGTTGAAGCCGTTCTCCCATGCATCGTGGGTGCAGGCTTCCATGCATCGTGGAAGCAGGCTTCCATGCATCGTGGGCGCAGGCGTCCATGCATCGTGAGTTAATAAGCACAAAGTCATATAAGCACAAAGTCATATCGCGTGAAGTATAATACCGGAAGCGGATACGCTCCCAGCCTGCTACGCAATGCGCAACCAGTCCGGGGATATGCCGGGCAATTGTGTAACATGAGTTATTATTTGTTCGTCCATACGTCATTAATTCGAAAGGCGACATGACTTGCCTCCGGCGGCTGTCACAAATACCTTTATTATTTTAATTGTAAATAAACTCAATTCTGTTGTTTCCGCTCCACACAAACGACCGGTCACTAAAGCCTTTCGGGAATGTCCGCTTGCTTTTTGTGGGGTAAACGAATAACTTTCGAAAATCCCCCCCCCCAAGAAATTCCGTTTTTTTTGAAAAAAAATTAACTCTGCATTATTTTATCTCGCATTGGAATTTTTCTTCGTGTCATTTATTAACGTATAAATACCTTTTCAATTCCTCGCGCAGTTTTTTTATAAGCTATGGTCAACTGGTTTTCCACTGTTTTCGGAGAGATATTTAATTCACGGGCAATATCTTTTTGTTTCATTCCATCTATTTTATGCCTGATAAGGATTTCGCGACACCGCCCGGAAAGGCTTTGCAAGGCTTTTTCAATAATGTGCCCTGTTTCGTTTTCGGAAAACATTTCATCGTCAAGAATTTCCAACGAATCGAATTTCATTTGTAAAATCAACCGGAGTTTTTCCCTGATGTACTCTTTCGATTTTTGTTCAATGATTTTGCGGCGCAGGTAATCAATACAGCGATTTTTTACGGATGTGAAAATATATGCAACCATATTGCCCCGGAAAGATAGCGAATCGCAGGTCTAATACAGTTTCGTAAAAATATCTTGTACAATATCTTCCGCTTCCTCCTCCGATATGACACATATTCACGGGCAAAACGAACCATCCGGGAATACCAGTATATGTAAAAATCATCAAATTTCATGCTCGTCCGGTATTGTTTTTAAGGCTACAATAGTAGTGGAAAATAAATTGAATTTTATTCAATAAAACATTTAAATTTTATTTTCGATTCATTTTGCTGATTATAAATGTTGTGCGAATTGCAGGACGGACCCGGGTGTTTTGCGTTGTTTGTGAAACCGGAATTTTTCGTGTAAATTTGTCTGCTTAATTAAGAAACAGTTTAACAGGGACGACAGTATGAATTATAACAGTGACGCCGATACGCGCCCTTCAGGTAAGGCTTTATTTCCCTTGGGCGTTTTCTTTTTGCTTTATTTATTGACGTTCGTCTTTACCGGCGATTTAAGTAAAATGCCCGTATCCGTGGCTTTCCTTGCTGCTTCGGCCGTTGCGGTTGCGGCTTCGAAGGGACGGAATATCATGCAGCGCGTGGAGATTTTCTGCCGCGGCTCGGCCAATGATACGATATTGCTTATGGTTGTGATTTTTATCCTTGCCGGGGCTTTCTCCGGGACGGCGCGCGCCATGGGCGCCGTCGACGCTACGGTTCAGATGATTCTCTGCCTGTTGCCGGCGAAAGTGGTTACGGCAAGCGTGTTCGTTGCCGCCTGTTTTATTTCGCTCTCGATGGGGACGTCGTGCGGCACGATTGCGGCGCTTACGCCTGTCGCCGTCGGCTTGTCCACGCAAACGGGCCTTGACGTGTACATGCTGCTCGGCGTCGTGGCGGGCGGTTCCATGTTTGGGGATAATCTTTCGTACATATCGGATACGACGATTGTCGCCACACGGACGCAGGACGTTGAAATGAAAGATAAATTCAGGGCGAATTTCAGGCTTGTAGTGCCTGTTGCCGTCATTGTGCTGGCGATATACGTTTTTCAAGGCGTTACGGATTTGCACCGGGTGACGACGGAGACATACCGTATCGAGTGGCTTAAGGTACTGCCTTATATGATTGTCCTGATTACGGCTTTGTGCGGGGTAAACGTGATAACGGTTCTGAGTATCGGCATTGTGTCGTCTGGCGTTGCCGGGCTGGCGACGGACGGTTTTTCCGTTTGGGAATGGTGTTCGGCGATGAGCGCCGGTGTCGTGAGCGATATGGGTGAGCTTATCGTCGTCTCGCTTATGGCCGGCGGCATGTTTGAAATGATACGTTTCAACGGCGGGATAAGCTGGCTCATCCTCAAGCTGACGAACAATATTCATTCCCGCAAACAGGCCGAGGGCGCTATTGCCGGGTTGGTGGCCTTTACCGACGCCTGTACGGCAAACAATACGATCGCGCTCATCATCACTGGCCCCCTGGCAAAGCAAACCGGCGAAAAATTCGGCCTCGACCCGAAACGAATAGCCAGCCTGATCGATACCGTATCCTGTTCCATACAAAGTCTCCTGCCTTATGGCGCTCAATTGCTGATAGCGGCAGGCCTGGCGTCGGTTAATCCGGCGGGAATCATTCCTTACCTTTATTATCCTTTCGGCCTGGGATTAGTCGTCATCATTTCCATTATATCCGGGAAGGGTTGAAAAAACAGCTTGTTGTTTGACGCGGTTTATTTACTCTTTCTCCGTCGAATCACAGCAGGAGAGATTGCTTCACCTCCGCGCGAAATATGTGGAAACATATAACGTGTTCACGTATTTGCAACCCGCAGACACGTTTTCCTGCTGAAAATGTGATTTTGTCACACGGTAAGGAGTAAAATATTGCAACGTTGTTGCGATATTGAAATATTATTGTAATTTTGCGGTGTTAAAAAGGAGATATGAATTGGATAAAAGCGCATAGAAAATATTTAATGCTTATGTTATTGCCTTGTATGCAGTTATCTGCTCAAATTAAAAACGACACGGTTATTTCGCTTGATGAGGTGACCGTGGAGGCTTACGGCAAGCGGAATATACAAATGCAATCATCACAAAATGTGGTGAAAATCGGCGAATCGCTTCTGAAAGAGAGTTTTGCTGGCAGTTTGATGCAGAGCCTGGAAAAAATTCCGGGCGTGAGGGCAATGAATATCGGCTCGGGACAGTCGAAACCGGCAATCCGTGGACTGGGTTTTAACCGCATGCTTGTTGCTGAAAACGGCATTAAGCACGAAGGGCAGCAGTGGGGAGAAGATCATGGATTGGAAATTGATCAGTTTGCGGTTGATAATGTCGAAATTATCAAGGGCCCGGGGGCTTTGCTTTATGGCTCTGACGCCATTGCGGGGGTAATAAATCTGAAAAGCTCCTACGTCCCGCAGAAATCATTCGAAGGTAAAATCAATCTTTTCGGACGGACGAACAACGAATCCGTCGGTGCTTCGGTTCATGTGGGGGGTAAAAAGAATGGATTTTGGTACAAGGCGAATTTTACGCTTGTCGATTATGCCGACTACCGGATTCCTGCCGATAGCATTCAGTATTATTCTTATTATATTAAGTTGAAGGACAGGCGGCTGCGAAATACGGCGGGAAAGGAACAGAACGGGAGCGCACATTTTGGCTTTATTTCGGAGAAATGGTTTACAACATTTTATTTGTCGGACGTTTATGCAAAAAGCGGTTTTTTTGCCGATGCACACGGTCTGGAAGTTCGCCTGTCCGGGATCGGCTACGACGCATCGGTGCGTGATATTGATTTGCCTTACCATTCCGTCAATCATTTCAAAGCGACCAGTCACAGCAGCTATCAATTTGACAATCTGGTATTGTATGGCGATTTTGCATACCAGAACAACTATCGACAAGAATTTTCCGAACCTGTATCGCATGGTTATATGCCCATTCCTCCTGACGCTTTGGAACGCCGGTTTAATAAAGACACGTACACCGCAAATGTCGCTGCAAAATTTACGCTCTCCGGCAATCACAACATGCATGCCGGTTTTAACT
Organism: Tannerella sp.; assembly: GCA_031264155.1. Lineage (GTDB taxonomy): Bacteria > Bacteroidota > Bacteroidia > Bacteroidales > Tannerellaceae > Tannerella. The sequence continues at coordinate 4,425 of JAISEJ010000073.1, forward strand.
TTGAATACCAAAACAATCGGCGTGGCGGTTGGGGTTTTATCATTCCCGATTTCAGCGTAAACGCTTCGGGTGCGTTCGTTTATGACAAATGGCGCCTGTCTGACATATTGATGATTAGCGGAGGATTCCGTTTCGACCGGTTGCAAACGAAGGCCGATGCGTATAAAGACTGGTACGAAACGCCTGAAGGGAACGGTAATGCCGTTTACAAGCTGCGTTCGGAGGCGTTGCGGCGGATTTTTCATTGCCTGACCTGGTCGGTTGGATTGAATTACAATCCGGAAAACTGGAGTTTCAAGGCAAACATAGGCAAAAGTTTCCGCGCCCCCATCCCAAAGGAACTTGGCTCGGACGGTGTGAACTATCATATTTTCCGTTACGAAAAAGGCAATTCCGGTTTGTCGCCCGAAGAATCATATCAGTTGGATGCAGGCGTCAATTGGCACAGCGAAAAGATTGATATTCAACTGGAGCCTTATTTAAATTATTTCCCGAATTTCATTTACCTGAATCCGACTGCGTACTACAATGAAGGGCTGCAAATGTATTATTATACACAAAGCAAAGTTTTTCGCTGGGGATTGGAATTTGGCGTTAATTATAAAATGATAAGACAAATAGAAATGAGTGTGACCGGCGATTATCTCTATGCGCGGCAACTTTCGGGAGATAAAAAGGGCTACGCGCTGCCGTTTTCTCCGCCTGCAAGTGCAACTGTGGAAATAAGATATTTGCCGCAGACCGATTGGGCAGGTGAGGACGGCTATATTTCTCTCGCTTTCAGGGCGGTGGCTGCTCAAAATGAAATTGTTCCTCCCGAAAACGCCACACCGGGTTATTACTTGCTTAATGCGGCATTGGGACGGTCGTTTACGGTGGGAAAGACGGGCATGAAAGTCGGTTTTCAGGCGAATAATATATTGAACAGGCGATATTACGACCATACAGGTTTCTACCGCTTGATAGATGTGCCCGAAGCAGGGCGTAATTTTTCAGTGATGATCGGATTTAATTTTTAAATTGAAATAAACAAGTATTTTAATCTTTAAGTTTTTCAAGCAAATGAATAAAAAAATGATTTTAAGAATATTATTGAATGTACCTATCCTTTCGCTGTGTGCACTTTTTCCGGCGCTTTTTTTAGAAGGATGCGATGGTGGCGATGATATGCAAAAACCTGTGATTGAAATGAATGGCGACGAATATTTTCCGCAAAACTGCGTTGTGCTGAAACTTGGCGATCGTTTTACGTTCAGGGCGAAATTTTCGGACAATGTGGAATTGGGAAATTATAATATTGAAATCCACAACAATTTCGACCGCCACTCACATAGTACCGGCAGTGAAGAATGTGAAACGGATGCCAAAAAGGAACCTGTCAATGCCTGGGTTTTCAATCAAGATTATGCCATTCCTGCGGGTCTGAAGGAATTTACGGCAAACAATGAAATCGTTGTTCCTGCTGATGTCGATACCGGCGACTATCATTTCATGGTACGCCTGACCGACAAATCGGGATGGCAACAGTTAGCCGCGGTCAGTGTGAAAATCAGCAAATAGAGCGTTGTAATTTATACTATTTTATGTTTTATGGACAAGAAAAAAAGAAATACAAAAACAAAAAACATGGTGATGAGTGTTTTTGAAAAATCGGAATCTGCTTTGTGCCACGAAGATATTGAAAAGCAATTATCCGGACAGTTGGACCGTGTAACGATTTATCGCATTCTGCAAGGATTTTACGAAGACGGGAAGATACACAAGATTATAGGTGACAACAGCAAAACCTATTATGCCCTCTGCCGCAACTGCGACCATGAACATCACAGCGACAATCATCCGCATTTCCGCTGTATAAACTGCAATACGGTTACATGTATCAAGGAATCTCTTTCTACACAAAAAGTTCCCGCAGAATACAGCGTTTCCTCCGTTTCTACTTTCATATCGGGGTTTTGCCCCAAATGCCGGTAATTATTACCGGCCGAAAGAAACACTACCTACATATTTTGTTCTTGACTTAGCGCCGGAATACCCAATCACCGAAGTCAAGAGCAAAACGCAAAGTTTTTTTAACCTTGTGTAGCCGACATGAATTCCATTTTAAGCGATTCGAAGATCTCTTTTACACTGCTTATTTTTTTCGCAAGGAACGCATTTGCTCCGGCAAAAGCATATCCTTTACTCATATTCCCTTTCGCGGCATTGTATAAGGCTTTTATGATGCAATACGGACTTTTGGTATAATCGCATGTTTTGATGCAGTGGAACGGACAACTCAACGGTTTGGTCAGTCCTTCTTTTACCCTTTTGATAAATTCTCCGTTGATAGCGCGTCCCGGCATTCCTACCGGGCTTTCAATGATTTGTATATCTTCCGGGTTTGAATTGATATAAACTTCTTTAAATCTCCGGGAGGCGTCACATTCTTCAGTTGTGACAAATATGCTTCCCATTTGTACGGCCGAAGCGCCGAGTCGTATGAATCGTGAGATATCTTCACCGGTGGAGATGCCTCCGGCCGCAACCACCGGGATATGTTTTTCTTTTTCGTAACTTGTGGCGACGGATACCACTTCCGGTATAAGCATTTCGAGCGCATAATTATCGTCCGTCAGTTGCTCTTTCTTAAATCCCAAGTGGCCTCCGGCTTTAGGGCCTTCGACGACAATCGCATCGGGCAGATATCCGTAATTGTTGCTCCATTTGCTGCAGATGACTTTTGCAGCTCTTGATGACGAGACGATCGGAACCAGTTTGGTTTTGCTGTCGGAAGTCAGGAATGAAGGCAGATCCAATGGTAATCCCGCTCCCGCAAAAATCACATCAATCTTTTCTTTTACGGATGTACGAACCATATCTGCGTAATTAGAAAGGGCAACCATGATGTTTACCCCGATTATGCCTTTTGTTTTTTCACGGGCTTTTCGTATTTCTTCCATAAGTCCCACGATACATTTTTCCGCATAACCGCCTTTTGCTCTCGGATATAATAACCCTATGCCCGCACATGAAATTACGCCGACGCCTCCTGCGTTGGCCACAGCCGAAGCCAAGCCTGATAAAGAAATACCAACTCCCATCCCTCCTTGTATAATAGGAATTTTCACCTCCATATTTCCTATAAAAAATGATTTCATAGATTTGGTTCCGAATTTTAAATAATCTGTTTATGGTTTATATATTCTGGCAGTCTGATAGATACAAAAAAAACAGAAGGCAAATTGCCTTCTGTTTCCTGTTTTTTTGATTTTAGTACCTTCCGAAGCCTCCTCCGTTGTTTCTTCCGAAGTTTCCTCCGTTGTTTCTCCTGAATCCGCCTCCATTGTTTCCGCGACTCCGGTTGCCTCCAGACGACGGATGTTCGGTTTTTGGGCGGGCAACACTTACTGAAATAACCTTGCTGTCATATTCAGCGCCATTCAATTCATCAATTGCCTTTTGGCCGTCTTCGTCATTCGGCATTTCTACAAAACCAAATCCTCTTGATCTCCCGGTTTCTCTGTCATTAATAACTCTTGCTGAGGAAACCTCTCCATACTCTGTAAATAACTCGTTTAAGTCAGTGTCATTTATACTGTAGCTTAAACCTGAAATGTAAATGTTCATTAAATTTTAAATTAAATATAAATACTATTTTTGGATTGAGTAGGAAAAATCAAAGGAGAGACTACTTAAAATAAAAATATATAACAAGGAGAACTTTACAATAAAATTCGCACTCAATTCGTAGCAAAGATATATATTTAATCAAAATAAAATCACACTTTTTGTCTTATTTGTGCTTTTTTAACAAAAACGGGTCAAAACTACTATCTGTATAAGCGTTTTGGAGAGGGTAAAAATCATTTTTTGCACTGTTTTCCAATCCACTCATCGCCAGCTGTTCTTTGTTCGGGATATGTCCAATGACCTGTATTCAGATACAAATCCAACTCTTTGTTTCCGGGGATGACATTGTATGCGGCATACATGGATGTTGGCGGACAAGTAGTGTCATTGAACCCCCAACTGTACCAGCCGGGCGCTTTTACGCGTCGTGCGAAGTTTACGACGTCAAAATAAGGTAATGTCACGGTTTCGTTCGGTTGAGGTTTGGCATTCCTGAAGTAATGAGGCCAGCCTCCGGCGCGATTGTTCAGATAACCGGCAAAATCGCATAATGCGGGATAATATGCCGCGAGAAACTTGATACGCGAGTCTAATCCTGCAGTTATGATAGATAATGCACCGCCTTGGCTCCCTCCTGTGACACCAACCGTACTACCGTCAAATTCGGGTAACGAATAAATAAAATCCACTGCACGGACGCATCCCGAATATACCCGTTTATAATAATGTGTGTCGCGGTTGTTCATGTTTATCCTCGGATATCCGCCCAATGCCCCGGCATTTAAGTTGTTGTATACTTCCTGAGGTAATGTCACGGGGATGCCATGGATGCCAATTTCCAATGTAATGATGCCCTCTCCCAGGCTGGAACCGCCGTAAGGACGAATGCCGGCGCCGGGCACTCTCAGAACGGCAGGATATTTGCCGGGAGCTTTCGGGGTAACAAGTATGCCGTATATGTATGAACCGTAACGATCGTTTTGAAAACATACTTCATATACATTTTGTGTGGAAGTGCATTTTTCGGGGATTAAAAACATTTTCGGGTTTAACGGCGTTTTGCGGGCTTCGGCTATGATGTTCGACCAGAATTCGTCGAAATCCTTGGGGTCGGTGGTTGCCGGTTGTATTTTCTCCACATCATATCCGACAGTTGTCATTTCTTCATAATTTTTTCCGTCGACTGTGGCCGTTACTTTGCAACGAAGGAATCCGGGTTCTTTCATCGAAGATTTCAACGTCAGCTTGCCGTCTTTTAAAATTACGTTTTGTTTCTTTTCCGCAGGGAAAACTTCGGGCCCTATTTCATAATCTACGGATACGTTCTTCATCGGCACATTGTCTTTGTAGACCTGAATGTCGAACGTGGCATTTTCCTTTACGTTATACTTCCAGTCGGCATGATCGGGAGTAACAATTACATTTACGGGTTTTTGGGAAGGCTGAGCCTGAACATTCGTAATTATTCCCCAAAAACACAAGAAAGAACAGATGAATAAACAATTTCTTTTCATAGTGGTGTATTTAAAATTAAAAATGATACATAGCAGGATGACGAAACATAGCGTCTTGTGTCTTGCATTTTGCAAAAATAATAATATTGATGAAATATAGGATATACAAATCTACAATATTTCAAATATTTAATTTTTTTTCGGCGGACAGGAACGCTTTAAAGAGAGAAAAGAGCCGAACAATCACTGCTCTGCCCTTTCCCGCCTTAAAAACCTAAAATATGAAAAAACCTAACCTAAATGTGACTTCATAGACTAAAAGTTTTTTCTAAGGTTTAATGTGGTATTGGTTAAATAATGTTTATCTTTGTGGCGAATTTAAAGAGATATAGTGGGAAAACATTCAAGTTTGAAAATAGAAGCGCCGGGTGGAGTGAAGGAAATATTACTTCACGCTTGTTGTGCGCCTTGTTCGACGGCTATTGTGGAATGTCTGCTGGAAAATGGCGTACGTCCGACACTGTTTTACTATAATCCTAATATATTTCCGGATAAGGAGTATGAAAAGCGTAAGGCGGAATGTCTTCGTCATACGCAAATGCTGGGACTTGATTTTGTGGATGCTGATTATGAACATGACAAATGGCTCGGTGAGGTGAGGGGGCTGGAGAGTGAGCCTGAGTGTGGAGTGCGTTGCCTGACGTGCTTTAAAGTACGTCTTGCGGCAACGGCCAAGTATGCCTGCGAACATGATTTCATGGTATTTGCAACAACGTTGGCCACATCGCGTTGGAAAAGTCTGACGCAGATATCCGAGGCCGGAGCGTATGCCGCCGCTCTTTTTCCCGGACTTACCTTCTGGGCGCAAAACTGGCGTAAGGGAGGTCTTAGCGAACGCCGTAACGAGCTTGTGCGTTTATATGATTTTTACAATCAGCAATATTGCGGATGTGAATTTAGTATGAATAATAAAAGCTGAAAAAATATATATATAATAATGTATAGCGAATGGATAACAAAACCGCAGTTTGTCCGTTTTGTATTCAGTTGTTTGATGTTTTATTGATCATTCATTAAAGTTTTGGCCGGAATATCGTATAGGGCTACCGGAACGGATTCCCGTAGAGACAGGGCATGCCCTGTCTCTATCTCCTCCCTACCGTCAAAAAAAATTATATATTTTTTTAACTGTTCCACCTGTTGCCCAATTAAAAAAAATTATCCGTACATTTGCCGCCGTATATAAAACATCAGCTTTTTCAATAAGCAAATGCAACAAAACGCAATTATATACGGCACTGCCTCCCGGCCGCTGCTTGCCGCACATCAAAAACCCGCCCGCGAAAACCTTTGTTCCGGCGCCGTTTCCGGCAATCCGTCCGGAAACATGCCATGCCATGCCCGCGAGATTCCCGGCACGCTTCCCACGGCCGTGGATCTTATAAATGACATGTCATTCACATTTTACACAGTCGTGGATCTTATAAATGACATGTCATTCACGTTTTACACGGCCATGGACAGTCAGTTAAAATTCATAATTCATAATGACTTTGTTGCAACGGAATCCGGAACGGATTCAATATTGGAAGGAAAGGCTACCAAGAGAGGGTTTACTTCTGTCAGTCGGTTAAATCCTTTCTTTCTTGCAACAATCGTACAAAATTTAACCTCAGTTTTTCCAACTGCAAACTTAAGGCTACCCGAATGGAATCCGTTCCGGACTGGCCAACGCCGAACGCTATTTCCGTGTTCCACTCCTTTATATCACAATTTTAAGCCGCGCGAAGTATAAAGCATTATTTTACTTTTTTTGGAGTAAATATTTATGTGAATAGTTTTAATAATAAAAATAGTTTGTATCTTTGTGTGCGAACACAAATTTTAATAATATAAAACAAGAAAGTTATGAGAACATTTTTTTATCTTGCAGTTTGCTTTGCTGTACTGTTCGGCTCATGCGAGTCGGGCGACGGGTGGGTCGATCTGTTTAACGGAAAAGATCTTACCGGTTTTAATCAATTGAACGGGAAGGCGCCGTACCGCGTAGAAGACGGCATGTTGGTCGGGACTTCGGTCAAAGGCCAGCCAAACAGTTTTATGGCTACCGAATCGGATTATGGTGATTTCATCCTCGAATTTGACGTTTTATGCGATCCGGCGCTGAACTCCGGGGTGCAGTTTCGCAGCGAAAGCCGTCCGGATTATAACAACGGCCGCGTGCATGGCTATCAGTGCGAGATAGACCCCTCGGACCGCGCCTGGAGCGGAGGCATCTACGACGAAGCGCGCCGCGGATGGTTAGTTACACTGGAAGGGCAGGATGCAGCGCGTTCCGCCTATAAGAAAGACGACTGGAATCATTACCGGATTGAAGCGTTCGGAGATACCGTACGCATCTGGCTGAATGGCGTCAATACGGCAAATTTGCTTGACAACACGACGCTCAAAGGCTTCATAGCGTTTCAGGTACACGGCATAGGAAGCAATGATGCGCTGGAGGGCAAAGAAATCAAATGGAAAAACATCCGCATCCTGACGGACAATATCCACCGGAATCTGATGCAGGGAACGCCGGCTCCCGAAATAAACAGGATACCGAATACCCTTTCGTCGGGCGAGCAGGCCGGCGGCTGGAAGCTTTTGTTCGACGGAAGGTCGAATGCCGGATGGCGCGGCGCTCACAAGGAATCGTTCCCCGATAAAGGCTGGAAGATTGCAGACGGCGCGATTACCGTGTTACGCGTCGACGGACGCGAATCGACGAATGGCGGAGACATCGTGACCGTCAACGAATATTCGGCCTTTGAACTGAGCCTCGAATTTAAAATTACGGAAGGAGCCAACAGCGGCGTAAAATATTTCGTAACGGAAGGCGAAAAGCAAAAGGGATCCGCATTCGGGCTTGAATATCAGGTTCTCGACGATGCGGTTCATCCCGATGCGAAACTCTACACCTCCGTGCCGGGAAGCCGCGCATGTGCCGGTCTTTACGACATGATTAAGCCTCAGAACAAGCGGTTTAACGGCGTCGGTCAATGGAATCAGGCCGTCATAAAAGTACTCCCGAACAATCATGTAGAGCATTGGCTCAATGGATTCAAAACGGTCGAATACGAGCGCGGTTCCGATGCTTTCCGCGAACTGGTGAAAGGCAGCAAATATGCCGCTAAAGAATACAGTGCGGACGGCCCGTTCGGCGAAGCCCCGAAAGGCCGCATACTGCTCCAGGATCACGGAGATGAAGTTTCTTTCCGCAGCATCAAAATAAAAGAGATCAGATAACCGGATTATTTTCGAATACGTCAATTATATAAATTTTTACATCGCGACCGGTAAAAAATAATGTAATCCTTTGCCGGTTTATAAATATTTAATATCTTTGCCGGCGATTAAGGATAAGTGATGATGAAGGGGGGCAGGCACAGTTCCCCCTTCTTTTTATAATTATGGTAGATAAAGATTTTATAAAAAGCTTGGTAGAAGAGCGATTGAAGAGTTCGGATTCATTCCCGGTGGATATATCCGTCAGTCCGGACAACCTGATTTCCGTGGAGATAGATAACGATCATGGCGTAAGTATTGACGAATGTGTCGTCCTGAGCCGTTATATAGAAGAAAATCTGGATCGGGAGAAGGAGGATTTCGAACTTGAAGTGGGATCTTCCGGCGTCACGTCGCCGTTCAAGATTGTCCGCCAGTATATAAAGAACCTGGGGAACGAAGTGGAGATGCTGCTGAAAAACGGCACAAAACTCACCGGGATATTAAAAAATGCCGACGACCATTGTGCTGTGATAACGGTCGGAAAAAAGATTAAACCCGACGGCTCCAAGCGAAGAACGACGGTAGAGGAAGATCAGACTTATTCGTATGATGAAATAAAACACACAAAATATTTAATTAGATTTTAATAAAATTATGGCGAGAAGAAAAGAAGAAACGATCAGCATGATTGACACGCTGGCAGAATTTAAAGATCTTAAGAATATTGACAAAGAGACGATGATCAACGTCTTGGAAGAATCGTTCCGCAACGTTATTGCCAAGATGTTCGGCACGGATGAAAACTACGACATCATTATAAACCCCGAAAAAGGAGATTTTGAAATATGGCGTAACCGGACGGTCGTCCCGGATGGCAACCTGGAAGACTCGAACCTGCAGGTGACATTAAGCGAGGCGCGTGAAATGGATCCCGACTGCGAAGTCAGCGAGGAAGTGACGGATGAAGTCCATTTTGAAAAATTCGGCAGACGCGCCATCCTGAACCTGCGTCAGACGCTCGCCTCCAAAATCCTGGAACTGCAGAAAGACAATCTTTATTCCCGTTATAAAGAACACATCGGAACCATCGTCTCGGCCGAAGTTTACCAGATCTGGAAAAAGGAAATATTGCTGCTTGATGACGAAGGTAATGATTTGTTACTTTCCAAATCGGAGCAGATACCTTCGGATTTCTTTCGTAAAGGCGAAGCCGTACGCGCCGTCATCAAAGATGTAACCAATGAGAACAATAATCCGAAAATCACCCTTTCACGTACCAGCAACGTATTTTTGCAACGTCTGTTTGAGCTTGAGGTGCCGGAAATAAACGATGGCCTGATCACGATAAAAGCCATAGCGCGCATTCCCGGCGAACGCGCTAAAATTGCGGTCGAATCGTACGACGACCGCATAGACCCGGTAGGCGCCTGTGTCGGCATGAAAGGTTCGCGCATACGCGGGATCGTCCACGAGTTGCGTAACGAAAATATCGACGTTATCAATTTCACATCAAATACTCCGCTGTTCATCCAGCGCTCGTTAAGCCCGGCGAAAATATCCTCCATACGGGTTAATGAAGAAGACAGGACGGCGGAAGTATTCCTCCGTCCGGAAGAAGTCTCGCTTGCTATCGGCAAGGGAGGCATGAATATCAAACTCGCCTGTATGCTGACCGACTATAAAATAGATGTATTCCGCGACATAGCCGGTGTGGATGAAGAAGACATTTATCTGGATGAATTTGTTGATGAAATTGACGGATGGGTCATTGACGCCCTGAAATCTTTGGGATGCAATACGGCCAAAGAAGTCCTGGCAATGTCGCCCGAAGATATTGTGGAACGCGCCGACCTTGAAGATCAGACTGTGAAAGATGTATATCGCATCTTGTCGGCCGAATTTGAGGAGGATGAAGTCGATAATAATACAAAGGAAGAACCCATTCCCGATGTAAAAACGGTAGAACCCATTCCCGATGTAAAAACGGAAGAACCCATTCCCGATGTAAAAACGGAAGCCCCCGACGATATAACCCAGCCTTGATTACTTCAAACGCCGAGTTATAAATGAACCGATAAAAAATAAAATTATATATGCCTGTAAAATTAAATAAAGTAATTAAAGACTTGAATGTGGGGTTGACTACGGTAGTGGAATACCTCAGTAAGAAAGGCCATGAAGTCGAAAGCAATCCCAATGTTAAGATTACGGACGAACAGTTAGATCTGTTAATAAACGAGTTCGGTAAAAGTTTGTCGACAAAAGAAAAGATATTCATCAAACCTGTATACGAAACGCCCCTGAAAGAAAAACCGAAGCCTCAGGAAATAGAAGAAATAAAAACTAAAATCCCCGACGATTTTAAATTTAAAATCGTAACTAAAGGCAAGATTGACTTGGATGAAAAAACGTTTAAGCCGAAATTTCCGTTCCCAAAGGCAGAGGATAAAGGTTCGGGGGTATTATCTGCAGAAAAAACGGATGAAGCGAATAAATCCGCAATAGAGAAAGAGGACGTTGCCGTTGCAGAAACTCCCGTTGAGAATATTGTCGCTTCGGAATCAAAAGCAGAACAGGCGGAAACGGATTCTCCCGCGAAAAATCCTGTTCCCGAAGTTGACGCAAGTGAAGTTGTTGCTGAAGAAAAGAAACAGGAGGTAAAATCCGAGTTAAAACAGGAAGCGGAAGTAAAACAGGAAGCGGAACAGGAACAGATACCGAATCCCAAACCGGAACAAATATCGGAAATGAAACAGAAAGAAATACCGGACGTCAAACCGGACGCCGGATTCGAATCAAAACCGGAGCCTTTAGTAGAGGAAAAAACGATCCTGCCGGAAGAAAAACCGGCAGTAAACGTTAACAAAGAAAAGGTTGAAGAAAAACTTTTTCGTCTTGCGAAACCACATCTTGAGCCTAATATTAAAGTTACCGGCAAGATTGACCTTTCCGCCATAAATCAGGCTACAAGTCCTCGAAAGAAGACAAAAGAAGAAAAAAAACGCGAACGTGATGAACGCAAAGTGAAATTCATGGAACAGCGGAAAGCCCATTCCACACAAGCAAACAAGACCGGCGAACCCAAAAGCATATCTGTAAAACCAGCCGCAGGTGCTTCTTCTGCCGACGGGGGAAACAAACACAAGCGTAAACGCATCAGGAAAGAACGTGTAGATATCAATAAGACGCAGGGAACCAATACGCGCAAGGATGAAAAACCCAAGCAGCGTATAAAGCGACCCGTCCGCGTTGCAGTGAACGAAGGAGACGTGCAGAAGCAGATTAAAGAAACGCTGGCGCGCCTGACGAACAAAAACTCGAAAGGCAAAGCGGCAAAGTACCGCCGCGAAAAGCGTGACGCCGCCGCACACC
>JAISEJ010000081.1 GCA_031264155.1 Tannerella sp.
GTCAGGGGAGAAATGGACGAATTCCCAACGCAAACGCGCCAAAATCCTCTTCGAGCAATATCCCGACATAGAGAAAGCTTACTCGCTCTCTCACAGCCTGCGGATGATATTTAACAAACGCTCAATCAATGACAGCGCCCGACTAAATATGGCTCGATGGTATAATAAGGCAGAAGAAGCCGGCTTCCATTCGTTTAACGTTATTGCAGCAACTTTTTATGAACACAGCGAAGAAATATTAAACTTTTATACGAACCGATCCTCTAATGCGTCGGCGGAATCGTTCAACTCAAAAATCAAATCGTGCAGGGCTGAACTCAGGGAGTTCTTGATATACCTTTTTTTCTTTTCCGCTTATCAAAGCTCTATGCCTAAACACAGGGTTTTGCAGGTGAGCCGAGATACGCTTTTGCAAAAGTATGGATGTCTTTTATCAGGAAATATTTCTGACAATAACCTGCAAACAGGTAAATTGTCATAATATTCCGGTCTGTAAATGTCGGGTTGGAATTATTACTGTATCTCTTTGGTAGTAATATTTGAGTTTGCTTTCGTATAAATCGCAGATATACATATAAATCTTAATAAGTTCAAATTCTTTTCTCCCGGGTATCATAACATAGAAAAATTAGTGGAATTATTCTTATAAATTAGTGAACCTCAGGAGATTGAACAAATATTTCAAACTATTAATTCGCTGTTTTTTTAATTCTTTAACATGAATGAATCACGGTGTCGCTACTACTGATTCGCATTATTAACTATCCGGTCGTTTTATTCCGTTTCACAATTTGGAGTTTCTATCTTCAATGGATGAACGCCAAATGATAAACAACCTGTGAAATTTAGTATTTCACAGGTTGTTTTGTTTATCTTTAATGTCCACGTATGGCTTCTATGCCGGGAAGAACTTTTCCTTCGATTGCTTCAAGCAGGGCGCCGCCGCCCGTAGATACGTATGATACGCCGTCTGCCAGGCCGAATTTGTTAACGCATGCAACGGAATCGCCGCCGCCTACTAACGAAAATGCGCCGTTTTTTGTCGCTTCCACTACGGCTTCGCCGACACTACGGGATCCGTGAGTGAAATTCTCAAATTCGAATACGCCTGTCGGGCCGTTCCACAGGATTGTTTTTGAATTTTTGATGACTTCCGCATATATGGCTTCCGTTTTCGGGCCTATATCCAGACCTTCCCAGCCGTCGGGTATTTTGTCGCAATCGGCATAATCCGTATTTGCATCGTTGCTGAAACTGTCGGCGATTTTAGCATCTATCGCAAGCTCAAGATTGACGCCTTTCTCGTTTGCTTTATCAATTAAACTGAGGGCTAGGTCAAGTTTATCATCTTCGCAAATGGAATTTCCTATTTTGCCACCTTTTGCTTTGGAAAAAGTATAAGTCATACCACCGGTGATGATCAGGTTATCCACTTTACCTAATAGATTTTCAATGATTTCTATTTTTGAAGATACTTTGGAGCCTCCCATGATGGCCGTGAAAGGACGGGCAATGTCGTTCATCACTTTTTCCACGGCTTTTACTTCTTTTTCCATAAGGAAACCGAACATTTTGTTATCCGTATCGAAGTAAGCTGCGATAAGAGCTGTTGATGCGTGCGCACGATGAGCTGTTCCGAATGCGTCGTTAACATAAGCATCCGCATAAGAAGCGAGCGTTTCCGTAAACTTTTTCTGGCTTTCTTTTACCGCTTTTTTAGCGGTCTTTTTTTCTTCGTCGGTAGCATCTTCTGCGAGTCCGCGTGGTTTACCTTCTTCTTCTGCATAGAAACGTAGGTTTTCGAGTAAAAGCGCTTCTCCCGGCTGCAGGGCCGAAGCTTTGATTTTAGCGTCTTCACCTATGCAATCATTTGCAAATTGTACATCAACACCAAGAAGTTCCGATACATGTCCAAGGATATGTTTAAGCGAAAACTTCTCCGTAATGCCTTTCGGACGTCCGAGGTGAGAACCTATGATGACGCTTCCGCCGTCGCCGATGATTTTCTTAAGGGTAGATAATGCTGCACGGATACGTGTGTCGTCCGTGATTTTGAAATTCTCGTCAAGTGGTACGTTGAAGTCCACACGTACAAATGCCTTCTTGCCGGCAAAATTGTAATTTTTAATTGTTTGCATAATAAAATATTTTAATTAACGGTTATATTCTTTGTTTGTAACCTGTTTTTTTAGTTGCTGCAAAGTTACGAAAAAATACAGGATAAGAATAAATAAGCATAAAAATATGCTTTTCCCGATAGATTTTATTTTACGGGTGTACCTTCCAGCTTGAACCGTACTCTCCAGCGACCGTTTTCGAAATCATGGTTCAGAAGTTTGACATGTCCGATTTCGACGGTGTTATTTACGTGTTCGCCGATGCAAGCACAGGCGTCGTAATCGCCTATGCGGATAATGCGTAGCGTGTCGGATACGTTTTTCGGCAACTTGCTTAAGTCTGCGTACTTGCCTGCTTCTTTATGCGACACGTATTCGCAGTAGACAGGCAGGTGGCGATCTATCACCTCGTTTATGCGACGTTCGATTTCTGCTATTTGTTCGTCGGAGGGTATGTTGTCAAGCAGATAGTCACATTTTGATTTTTTACGTTCTATATGCGCATTTTTTGATCGCGAACAGCCAAACATGCGAACCATTGTCTGATTAAGGATATGTTCCGCTGTGTGCATAGGTGGAAATTCCGTTTTATTATGTAGGTTTAATGCCGGTTTTTCTGACATGATTTTATAATTGTTATATTTTTACCGCAAATATAAGAATATTTGCGGTATCTTTGCCGCATCTTAACAAAATGAAAAATATGCTTAGTAAAATAATTGATAACGACAAAATACATAAACTTAAAACATATGTAGATAAGGGAGATAAGTTTGTAATTGTTTCGCATGAGATGCCCGACGGCGATGCGATCGGATCGTCTTTAGGGTTGTATCATTACCTTTTGTCTTATGATAAAAAGTCTATCAAGGTAATTGTGCCGAATAATTTTCCCGAATTTCTGAAATGGATGCCGGGAGCAAAGGATATTGTGATCTATGAGCAGTACTCTGATTTCGCGACGCAGCTTATAAACGATGCGGATGTTCTTTTTTGTCTTGATCTCAATGCGATAAAAAGAGTTGGGAAAATGGCTTCTGCCGTTGTTGCTTCGGATGCGCGAAAGGTGATGATTGATCATCATCCCGGGCCGGAAGATTTTTGCAAAATCGTTATTTCTTATCCGGAAATGAGTTCTACGAGCGAACTTGTTTTCCGCATTATATGCGCTTTAGGGGATAATGATACGATAGAAAAAGACGCTGCCGAATGTATTTATACCGGGATGATGACGGATACAGGTTCGTTCAGCTACAGTTCCAATAATGCAGGTATCTATATTATTATCAGCGAATTGATTAAAAAAGGCGTCAATGTGAATGAAATATACCGGAAAGTGAATCAGGTTTATTCGGAATCCCGTTTGCGCCTGATGGGTTATGTTCTGTATGAAAAGATGAAGATATATCCCGGAAAAAAAACGGCCATGTTTGCGCTTAGCCAGGGGGAATTGAATCGTTTCAAATATAAGAGCGGCGATACGGAAGGCTTTGTCAATTTGCCGTTGAGTATCGATGGAATTTGTCTTTCCGTATTTATACGCGAAGAAACCAGTCTGATAAAACTATCCCTGAGATCAACAGGCGATTTTCCCTGCAACAGGTTTGCAGCCTCATATTTCAACGGAGGTGGCCACAAAAACGCTTCCGGCGGTGAATTTCACGGTACACTGGAAGAGGCGGTAAAAGTTTTCGAAGACGGATTAGTACAGTTTAATCCTAATAATTTTGAAAAATCCTGAACCGATTGCTTTTTATTATAATATAATGTATACTTTTGCCGTGTAATTTTCATTTTAAATATCAGGTATGAAAAAAGGTTTTTATGTTTTGGCGTTAATAAGTTGTGTCATGAATCTTATGTTTTCCGTTTCATGCGGTGACAAATATCCGACTTTCGAAGAATTGAAATCCGCCGAAAGAAAAGAGATCAATAAGATTATTGCGGAAAAAGGGATTAAGGTTATAAGCGAATATCCTGCAAACGGAGTATTTGGCGAAAATGAGTTTGTCGAATTAAGCAACGGAATATATCTTAATGTGATAGATTCGGGAAATGGCAATCGTGCGACATATAATGCCACGACCATTTTGATTCGTGCAAACGTGGAATATTATGATTCAAGGTATGATTCGGTTGTAAAAGAATCCTTTTTCGCGAATGATCGTTCTCCTTTTGAATTTAAGTACGGTTATGCATACAGTGTTATGACTGCGCATAAATCGAATGGAGATGCTTACACTTACTATTTCAGTGCAGGTCTGGAGTCTGTTTTATCGTATGTAGGAGACAGCGCCGAAGTAAAACTTATTGTTCCCGGATATGCGGAAATAAATAATTACGAAGCAGGAAGCACTTTTCAGACAGCTGACAGATACAGGTATATTCCCTTTTATTACGACAGGGTTAGGTATATATTTTATTAAAAAAACGATATGACTTTAATTAAATCTATTTCCGGTATCCGCGGAACCATAGGCGGAATGCCGGATGATGGCTTAAGCCCGTTGGCTATTGTGAAATTCGTATCCGCATATTCAACATTTATAAGAAATAATACGACGGTTAGTACGAACCGTATCGTTGTAGGTCGTGATGCCCGTATATCGGGGCTTATGGTTAAGCAGATGGTCATTGGAACGCTTACCGGAATGGGCTTTAATGTGGTTGATATAGACCTTGCCACGACGCCGACCACGGAAATTGCCGTTACAGTGGAGAATGCTTGTGGAGGAATTATTATTACGGCAAGCCATAACCCAAAGCAATGGAATGCCTTGAAGTTACTTAATGAACGAGGTGAGTTTCTTAATGCGGAGGATGGGAACGCTATCCTGGAAATAGCTGAGAAAGGACAGTTTGAATATGCAACCATTGATAAACTTGGGAAAGTGATAACCGATACGCGCTACAAGGAACGTCATATAGACAGTATCCTCAAACTTGACCTTGTTGATGTGGATGCGATACGTGCAGCCAATTTTCGAGTGGCTATTGATAGTGTGAACTCCATAGGAGGTATTGTCATTCCCGATTTACTGTATGCTTTAGGCGTGAAGGAAATATTTAAGTTGCATTGTAATCCGCATGGAAACTTTTCTCATAACCCGGAGCCTTTGCCGGAAAACCTTACCGAGATATCGCAATTGATGATACATGCGAAAGCGGATGTCGGTTTTGTGGTCGATCCGGATGTGGATCGTCTGGCTGTGGTTTGTGAGAACGGTGAAATGTTCGGCGAAGAATACACGCTTGTTTCCGTAAGTGATTATGTTCTTTCAAATACTCCGGGTAATACGGTGAGCAATCTCAGTTCAAGCCGTGCGTTGCGGGATGTTACGGTTAAGCATGGCGGACAATATAATGCGGCTGCGGTGGGAGAAGTAAACGTGGTAGCCCGGATGAAAGAGACAAATGCCGTGATAGGCGGTGAAGGTAACGGTGGAGTGATTTACCCTGCAAGTCATTACGGGCGCGATGCGCTGACAGGAATTGCGTTGTTTCTGACGAATCTTGCGAAGAAAAAGATGAAAGTAAGCGAATTACGCGCTACCTATCCTTCGTATTTCATATCCAAACAGAAAGTTGAACTTACGCCGTCTATTAATGTGGATGCGATATTGCTGAAAGTAAAAGAAAAATTCGCCTCTTATGACATTACGGATATCGACGGTGTTAAGATTGATTTTCCCGATAAATGGGTTCATCTGCGTAAAAGTAATACCGAACCGATTATTCGCATATATTCCGAAGCTCATGCGATGAAAGAAGCGGAAGAACTTGGAGGCGAACTTATAAAGATAATCAAGGAAATGTGTGGATGAATCCGTAGGAAGCGATGCGGAAACTTAAAGTAACGGAACTGAACCGTCTGACGGCCAGTGAATACAAGGCGAGCGATAAGACGCCGCTGGTCGTTGTTCTTGATCATATCCGCAGTTTAAATAATGTAGGCTCGGTGTTCCGGACGGCAGACGCTTTCAGGCTGGATGCAGTTTATTTGTGCGGCATTACGGCAACGCCTCCCGATGCGGAGATTCATAAAACAGCGCTTGGAGCAGAAGATACCGTGACGTGGTATTATTATAAAGAAACGCTTGATGCGGTTGCCGAACTGAAACGTCAAGGCTATATCCTTTGCGCGATTGAACAAGCGGAGGGCAGTGTTTCGCCGGAACGGTTTTTGCCCGACGGAGATAAGAAATATGCCGTAATCGTCGGACATGAAGTAAAGGGTGTGCAGCAGGAGGTGGTCGATGTGTGTGATATATGTATTGAGATTCCCCAGTTCGGGACAAAACATTCGCTAAACGTCGCGGTAGCTGCAGGTATTGTGCTTTGGGATTTTTTCAGGAAGTTATATCATCCCATGTTCGACTAATTGTACGACGCGTTCCGTCATTGCGTCCTGGCCGTTAGGCTCATATTTGGTTTTGAGGCTGGCGCCGAACATTCCGGCAAACAGATTCCAGAACCCTGCCCGGAATGTCCCTAAAAATGCGCCTACAAGCTGGTAACTGGATTGGCTGCATTCCCTGTCTATCAATTTTATTAACAGTTTGCCCTGCGACAAAGTGAACTTTTTGAGTTCCGGCTTATATTGTTTGAAAAGTTCTTTTTCCATGCGCTTAAGATGAGTGTCTTTTGTTTTGTCGTCGGGCAGCGTTTCTATATACTCATACGTTTCAATGAGCGTTTCGTAAACAAGTTTTGCATACGGCAACGTCTTTTTGACGTCGCGAACCAGTTTATTATATTGCAGGCGCTCTTTCTCGTTTTTGAATTTAAGCGGCGGATAGACTAATACTTCCTGAAGATATACGAAGGGAATGGTATCACGGCCTTCGATCATTCCGAATTGTTGACTTTCCGGACGTATCTTTTTCATGCCCGGGACGGCAGTCTTCAGTGGGGCTTGCGTCTGAGCGACCGTTGTCGGCGTTTCTTGTGCCGAAACACCCGTACTGCAGATGACGAAACACGCCGCAATCATCCGAATGGCGTTCCATTTTCCGTCGAAAAGCGTTCTGATTACCGTATCCGAAAGTTTTTGTATGCCGTAGAATACGTTTCTCATACAATTATTTTTTTAATATTTTCATCGTTTTTATTCTGACGCTTTTCAGCGGATGGTCATTGGTGTCGGTACTTACCAGCTCTATTTTACTTACAACTTTGATTCCTTTTACGACCTCGCCGAAAATCGTATATCTGCCGTCCAAATGAGGGGTGCCTCCCTCCGTTTTGTACGCTTCCCGTTGTTCGGGTGTTAATTTGATATTTTTTTCCGCTTCCATTTTATCCAGTTCGTGATTCGTATAATGTTTGCCTGTTACGATGTAAAACTGGTTAGCCGAAGACGCCCGTTCCGGGTTTACATTATCTTCCGTACGCGCTGCGCACAATTGGCCTTTTTTATGAAAATATTTAGGATAAACGATTTCCGCCGGTATCTTGTAGTCCAAGTCTTTATCAGCGAATCCGGCGGCAACGGAATCTTCCGGGGCATATTTCTCGCCGGCCTGTATCATAAATAGCTTTATGACGCGATGGAACATGACGCTGTCGTATTTATTTTCCTGTACCAGTTTGATGAAGTTATCGCGGTGCAAGGGTGTTTCGTTGTATAATTTTACTGTTATTTTACCCATGTTTGTCACAATCAGGACCTTGGTCTCATTATCGTTTTCAGCCGATAAGAATACCGGAAACAACACAATACATGACAAGAGCAATAAGCGTTTCATATCTGCAATATTTTAAATTATTAATAGCAAGTGTGGTCGCATTACGCAAATAAAAACGAATGGAGCCGTTTTTTATTGCCGTAAGGCTGTTTTTAACAGTGCAAAGATAGGAATAAGTTATCATAATTCAAATATAGCCGGATAATTAATAAATAAATATGTCCGAAATGTAGATTATTTCTATTTTATGCAATACATTTGTATGCAAATCAAAACAGGCATTAAATTAAAATATTATGAAAACAATTATTGATTTATTTGAGACGAGCGTTGGCAAGTACGGGAAAAATACATTTTTATGGGAAAAAGAAGGTCTCCGATTCAGGCCGGCTACTTATGAGGAAACCAAAAGGCGGGTTTATCGTTTTGCTGCCGGATTGATGAGTCTGGGTGTACAGGCGGGCGATAAAGTGGCGTTGCTGTCGGAGGGCCGTAACGACTGGGTCGTCGGCGAGCTTGGCATATTGTATGCCGGCGCGGTTAATGTTCCGCTTTCGGTGAAGCTGGAAGAGAAGAATGACCTTATATTCCGCCTCAGACATTCCGAAACGAAATATGTGATAACATCCGGTATTCAGCTGAGGAAAATCCGGCTGATTATTGATGATTTGCCGCTTGTTGAGCATGTGATTGTGCTTGATACGATTGATGCATACGACGAAAAAGAAATTCCGCTCGAAAATTTCCTGGCGGCCGGCGACCGGTATCTGGAAACGAATGATGAAGATCTGATAACCCGGAGTAAAGCAGTCAAGGATGATGATATGGCTAATATTTCATATACATCGGGTACTACGGCCGACCCGAAAGGCGTTATGCTTTCTCACCGGAATTATACGGCGAACGTGGAGCAGGCGATGTCGCTGTTTCAAATTGAACCCGAAGACAGCAATTTGATTATCATACCGCTTGACCATTGCTTCGGACACGTGGCGGGGTTTTATACGTTTATGGCCTACGGAGCCAATGTGGCAACGGTTCAGACCGGTCGAACGCCTATCGAATCGCTGAAGAATATCCCGCTGAACATCCGGGAGTTCCAGCCGACTATTATCATGAGCGTGCCGGCTCTGGCAAAGAGTTTCAAGAAAAATATAGAGGCGACGATTCAGAAGAAGGGAAAAAGAACGGAAAAACTCTTCCGGAAAGCATTGAAGACTGCTTATGAGTACAACAGGGAAGGGCACAATAAAGGCGGATTCCTGAAAATCCACAAGCGGATGTTGCTGGCCGTTTATGACAAATTCATTTTCTCGAAGGTAAGAGGCGCCATGGGCGGGAAAATGAGGTTTTTTATCGGCGGAGGCGCATTGCTGGACATCGAACTTCAGCGTTTCTTTTATGCCATTGGGATACCGATGTTTCAGGGTTACGGCCTTTCGGAAGCAACGCCGGTCATTTCGTCGAATACGCTGACGAAGCATAAGCTCGGTTCTTCGGGCGTGCCGGTGAGCGATCTTGACCTGAAGATACTGGACGCCGGAGGAAAAGAACTGCCGCCGGGTGAAAAAGGAGAAATCGTTGTCAAGGGCGAAAATGTGATGCTCGGTTACTGGAAAAACCCCGAGGCGACGGCCGATGCGATTCGCGACGGCTGGCTTCATACCGGCGATATGGGATATATGGATAAGGACGGTTTCCTTTATGTCATGGGGCGTTTTAAGAGTTTGCTAATTAGCAGCGACGGCGAGAAATACAGCCCCGAAGGTATTGAAGAAGGAATATGCGACGGCTCCAAATATCTGGAACAGATGATGCTGCATAACAATCAGGATCCGTATACGGTGGCGCTTGTCGTCCCCGACAAGGCGCAATTGAAACGCTATGTGGAACGAATAAAGCCCGGACTTGACTGGAATACAAAGGAAGCGAAAGAATTAGCCCTTAAAAAGATTCAGGAAATAATCAATCGCTACAAGAGCGGAGGGGTACATGCCGGCGAATTTCCCGAACGCTGGCTTCCGGCAGCTATAGCGGTACTCCCGGAACCGTTTACGGAACAAAATCATTTATTAAATTCCTCGCTGAAAATGGTGCGCGGGAAAATAGGGGAAAAATATAAAGACAGGCTGGCGTATCTTTATACTTCCGAAGGCAAAAATATCATCAACGAGAAGAATACGTTTTCTTTGTGATAATCAGGTACATAAAACCCCCTTATTTGGGAACAGCCTGTTCCTCGGGCGGGGAACAGCCTGTTCCTCGGTAAGGGAACAGCCTGTTCCCAGGTAAGGGAACAGCCTGTTCAATTTTTCGATGCGATAATTTGAAATACACCCGCCGGGAATTTTTACAGAAACATTAAGATAAGTAGCTGTGCAGTAAGAACGCGCAGGAACATGGTAAGCGGATAGACGGTCGCATAGCTTACGGCAGGCATGTCGTTTCCCGCCGCTGTATTGGAATAGGCCAGGGCAGGGGGATCGGTGACGCTTCCGGCAAGAAGACCCATTATGGTATAATAATTCAGTTTGCAGAACTTCCTTGCAATGAAGCCCATTAGAAGTAACGGCACGGTTGTTATGATAAAACCGTATCCTATCCACGCATACCCTCCTCCGTTCACGATTGTTTCGATAAACATACCCCCGGCGTCCAGGCCCACGCAGGCGAGGAAAATCGTAATGCCTATCTCGCGGAGCATCAGGTTGGCGCTCATGGTTGTGTAAGTTACCAGCTTATACTTGTATCCGAAGCGGCTTATGAGGATTGCTACAATCAGCGGGCCTCCGGCAAGTCCAAGCTTGACGGGCTGCGGTATGCCTGAAAATGTGAATGGAATACTTCCTGTTAAAATACCAAGCGCTATCCCGAGGAATATCGGCATGAGGTTAGGCTCGTTGAGGCGCTTCATCGAATTTCCCAACACCTCTTCGACGGCTGCAATCGCCTTATCCGTACCGACAACGTTCACGCGGTCGCCCAGCTGCAGCATAAGCCCCGGTGTCGCAACCAGGTCAACGCCCGCCCGGTTTATTCTCGTTATGTTTATCCCGTATATTTTGCGCAACTTCAATTCACCAAGATGCTTTCCGTTTATTTCCGGTTTAGTGACAATGATGCGGCGGTTAATAAACAAGCTCTCCGAGCGCATCCATTGTTTGCGTTCCATGGCGATTTCTTCCCCGACAAAAGTTTTGACCGTATTATGATCATGCTCCGTCGTTATGATAAATATTTTATCATTTTCGTGAAGCACCGTATCGCCGTCGACTAAGTTTATCCGGTTGTCGCTTGCATAAAGAATACGCGATATGACTAATTCGCAATGTTCCAGAATAGAAAATAATTCACTCACCTTTTTACCGAATAAAGCCGGATTTTTCACTTGCAGGGAAACCGCTATAGCACCGTGCGTATGCGCTTCGTTCTTCCGTTCCATATCTTCCGTTTCTTTCGAGAGGTTTATGCGGAAAAACCAGCGCACGGCAACGATTGACAGTATGATGCCGACAACGCCAAGCGGATATGCAACCGCATAGCCCAAAGCGATACCCGGCTCCGATGAGCCCGTCACGTCGTTGTAAGCCTGCTGGGCGGCTCCAAGTCCGGGAGTGTTGGTGACGGCTCCCGACAGAATCCCGACCATAGTCGGAATCGGGATACCCGTCGTATAATGTATAATCAGCATAACGGTAACACCGGTCAGCACCACTCCCGTCGCCAGCAGGTTAAGCGTGACCCCTCCTTTTTTAAACGATGAGAAGAACCCGGGACCGACCTGCATTCCGACGGAGTAAACAAACAATATAAGTCCGAACTCTTTAAAAAAATGTATAATTTCAGGATTTATTTTCAGCCCGAAATGCCCAAACGTAATGCCGACAAACAGCACAAATGTTATACCCAGCGAAATGCCGCCGATTTTCAGTTTTCCCAGTATAATGCCGATTGTAATAACAACCGAAAGCAACAGTATCGAATGCCCTATATTTGAGCCGAATATTAATTCATTAATCCACTCCATAATATATCATATTAAAACCTGACAACATGTAAACGCCCGCAAAATTAGATGAAATATTAGAGAAATCCAAGCGCGAGCGTAAAAATCAAGCCCCCAGCTTTATCGGCATACCGTAGAGCGCTCGAAGCGCAACCGTTGAATAGTGCCTGTCCATAAAGTCTTGTTTTTTTTCAGTTTTTATCAGCAACATTATCTTTTAATCGGGTAACAAATAGACGCTTGTGTTTATCCTTGTTTTGGAATAATATACGGTCAGAAGATGAATGAAATTGTTACAAATATTATTTTAAAACATTTGCATAAACCAAAACGTTCCATTATATTTGCGCCTTCTAATACCATTTAAAAAGACGTCGAAAATGTTGTTACTTTCTCTCATATATTATTTACCTGAAAGCCTTGTAAACACAGAGCTTGGCATGATTCTTGCAGAGAGAGAGAGAGAGAGAGAGAGAGAGAGAGAGAGAGAGAGAGAGAGAGAGAGAGAGAGCTGATATATCTTAAAATATTAAAATATAGTATAGTCGTAGTATTATTTCTTATAATACTGCGGCTTTTTTTGTGTCGGTACTTTTGGGGATACTTGGATATTCCCATAGACAACAAGCTGGAAGTAAGTCCATAATTAACCTTTCCTTTTATAAACCCTTTTAATGTTATTGCCTATGGAAAAATAAAAGAAGATCCGATGTGCTACCGGCTGAAAGCCGGCAAGCGAATGTTTTTCATGTATATAAATCAAATATCAGTAATTAATATTAAAACACAAACTTCAATATGAATAAAAATAGATTAATCAGATGGAACACATTACGAAAAATATTATCCGGTATATGTGTGAGTCTTTGTACTCTTTCGTTGTTTGCACAAGGCGGCGGCACAGTGTCCGGCAGTATCATTGATGTCAATGGAGAAAACATTCCGGGAGTAAACATTACCGTCAAAGGAACCACTACCGGCGTGATAAGCGACGCCGAAGGTAAATACAGCCTCAATGTGCCGAATGGCAATGCGATATTGACTTTTTCTTTCATAGGATACATCGTGCAGGAAGTGCCGGTGAATAACCGTACGACGATTGATGTAATTCTGTCTGAAGACGTCCTGGAACTCGAAGAAGTGATAGTGGTCGGCTACGGGACTATGCGTAAAAGCGACGTTACAGGAGCAGTGCTTTCGGTGAGTGAGGCTCAGCTGAAAGACCGTCCGGTGACAAATGCAATGGAAGCATTACAGGGCAAGGCAGCCGGCGTGGACATTACCAACAATGCCCGTCCGGGTGAAATAGGGGATATCCGTATCCGCGGGGAACGTTCCATCACGGGAAGTTCCGCGCCTCTTTATGTGGTGAACGGTATTCCGCTCCAGGGACGGGAAACCATCAATATGCTGAATACAAATGACATAAAATCCATAGAAATCCTGAAAGACGCTTCTGCTACTGCTATTTACGGCTCGCGCGGTGCCAACGGCGTGGTGCTGATAACCACTTACAGCGGCGAGAGCGGCCGCTTTTCCGTTAATTATAACGGTAGTGTAACGATAGAAACTTTCCAGGACAGTCAGGAACATTTTAACTCGGCAGAGTGGATAGACTTTCGTCGCTGGGCATATTATTACAGCGATCCCGGGCGTTATCCCAGGGCAGACGAACCGACGCAGGCTGCCGACCAGACGATGTTCGGTGCAGATCCGTATGCGTGGCGGAATGTGCAGAAGGGTTGGGAGAGTGGCTCATGGGACGGCTCAAAGGTTGCCACTACCGATTGGACCAAGTATGTGACACGAGACGGTATTACTCATAATCACAGCCTGAATGTCAGCGGAGGAAGCGATAAAATGAGCGGGTACGCTTCGTTCAGTTATCTTGATCAGGATGGAACAACTATCGGGCAAAGTTATAAACGTTACACGACAAATGTGAGTGTTACGCTGAAACCCATAAACTGGTTCGAAATGGGTGCCAGAATCAACGGTTCATGGCAGGTGCAGGATTATGGACAAGACCGTACGGGTGGCGGAAGTTCGAGCATGGCAAATCTTTATGTGTCATCCATGCGGCTTTATCCCTATGCAGTACCGTTTGATGACAACGGTAATCGTATTCAATATCCGGGAGGGGATACTCAATTGAGAACGGTGGTGGACGAAGTAAACTATTCTCACAACCAGCGCCAGGTGTTAAGCATGATGGCAAATATATATGCGCATGTGAAATTGCCGTTGGACGGCTTGTCTTACCGCGTGGAATTTGGCCCCGGTTTCCGTACGCGCCGTAACGGAATATTTGTTGATCCGAAATCCGCAATCCGCGAAAATCAATATAGCCTGGTGCAGTTGAGCAACGAGCGCGACTTTTCGTGGACGGTGAACAACCTGATTTATTACAATAAGTTGTTTGGAAAACATAGTGTGAATACTACTTTGCTGCAGACCGCTTCCAGAAACGAACAGGTGGGCGACAACATCAACGGTAAAAATGTGCCTGTTGCTGGTGCTTTGTGGAACAATATGGGCTCTCTTGACAGGGCAAATGATATAGATGAAGTAGGTTCATCGCTCTCGGAAGAAGCCCTTACTTCTTATATGATTCGAGGCCAATACACCTATAACAACCGGTATTCGATGACGGCATCAGGGCGTTGGGATGGTTCTTCGGTACTGGCTCCGGGACACAAATGGGCGTTCTTCCCCAGTCTGGCCCTGGCATGGCGGTTAGAACAGGAAGAGTTCATGAGCGATATTGCTGCAATCAATGCTTTGAAGTTGCGCGTGGGTTACGGCGTTACGGGCAATGCCGCTGTTGACAGGTATGTGACCATCGCAGACCTTAGTTCTTCGCTTTATCCCTATGGGGCGGATGTATCGCGTTATTACTATATAAATGACTTGCTGGCGACGGCGACCATCAAAAGTATGCCGAATGAAGAATTAAGGTGGGAAAAAACTGCACAGTTTAACATTGGCGTTGATTTTTCTGTCTTAAAGAATCGGATCTCCGGCGTGATTGATGCATATACGTCAAACACTACCGACCTGCTGTTGACGGCCACCATTCCTTCCCTGACAGGATATACGACCACGACGGCCAATCTGGGAGCAACCGAAAACCACGGCGTGGATATTACCTTGAATACTATTAATGTGAAAGCAGGCGATTTCACATGGGAAACGAGCGTTAACGTCGGCTGGCAGGAAAACAAAATTATTGAATTGTCCAGTGGTAAGAACGATGAAATCAACGCTAGCGACGCTTCGGCTTCCCGTATTATCGGGCAGCCCATCGGATTGTATTATGACTATAAAGTGCAAGGGCTTTGGCAGGAAGAGGATAAAGCCGAAATGGATATTTTCAACAGCGATCAATATCCTGACGGCACTCCCAAAGCTATTAAACATAATTTTAAAGTAGGACAAATACGTCCGGTTGACCAGAACGGAGATTATATGATTGACGCCAATAATGATCGGGTTGTTATCGGACAAACGCGTCCAAGCTGGAGCGGAGGTCTTGTCAATACATTCTCATATAAAGGCTTGGAACTGAGAGTTCAGATATACGGACGTCTCGGATATTGGACAAATGGCGGCAATGTAGTGATGGGGGGACGTTATATGATTCGCAAAGTGGATTACTATAATGAAAATAACAGAAATGCCACTTATCAGCGTCCTGAATATGTGCCGGATGGCTCGGACAGGGATCAGTTTAATACCATACAGGCATACAGCAAGGCTTCGTTCCTGAATGTCCAGAATGTTTCGCTGGGTTACGTATTTCCCAAAAAAATGATTCAGAAATGGAATGGTATGCAAAATCTGAAAGCGTATGTGCAGGTTGTGAATCCGGGTTCTCTTTATTCGTCGGCGAAATGGAAAAATATGGATTTGAATTCACCTTTCTGGAACCGTAATTTTGTATTTGGCCTTAATGTAAGTTTTTAATCGTCAAAAATATTATGACTATGAATAAGTTTAAAAAAATATCGAAAATAATAGCAATAGCAGTTTTGTCCGGTATCGTTTCGTGCAGTGACAGTTTTCTCGAGGAACACAAGACATGGACAATGTCTGCCGAATATTTTGATACTCCGGAAGGATTGAGAGAATTGGCTGCCGGGTTACCCCAGACATTGCGATTGATGCATGCAAGCGAATATAGTTATGCGATGCTCAACTATGGAACGGATGAATTTCAAACCGGCAGTGACCCGTCAAATGTT
The DNA here is from genome assembly GCA_031264155.1 of Tannerella sp. Lineage (GTDB taxonomy): Bacteria > Bacteroidota > Bacteroidia > Bacteroidales > Tannerellaceae > Tannerella. The sequence goes on from JAISEJ010000081.1 coordinate 16,055, forward strand.
ATGTGGAATGAATATAATGCAGGGTTGCAGTCAGTTGTATCGGGGGGTAGCAGCAATCGTATCCAGCCGCAAACGGCATGGGATATTTGTTATGTGGCTGTCAATTCCCAGAATATTGTCATTGAAAAAGCTCCGAAAGTGCTTACCGACCCAACCGAACTCAACAGTGTGCTTGGCGAGGCTCTCTTCATGCGCGGTTGGACTTATTTTTATCTGGTACAACAATGGGGAGGCGTGCCGATTAAACTGGCTCCCAGCGTGAGATTAGAACGGGAATTTGCAAGGTCTTCGCGTGAGGAAACCCTTCAACAGGCGCTTGATGATTTACAGGAATCGTACGACAGGCTTGATAATCCGGCTAACCGCATCCAGGGAAAGATTTATAAGGATGCTGCCGCACATTTCCTTGCCAAAGCTTTACTGTACCGTCAAAGCGAAATCTGCAGCGACTTCAACGCTTCCACCAAAAGCGCAGACCTCGCTAAAGCGTTGCAACTTTGTGACGAGGTCATCAGTCATCGTCCGCTGGCGCCCGATTTTGTCGATTTATGGGATTTCAAGGTTGCGGATGGCGACAACGAAAAACTTCCCGAAGTAATTCTGGCAGCCCAGTATTCCGCAGCTCCGAAAGGAGCAAACGGGCGTTATGGAAACAATCAGTGCGTCTATTTTATTTCCAATTATCGTTTCTGGACAGGATTTGAGCGGGATATTGCCGGTGGACGCGAGTTTGCTCGCCTGAAAAACACGGATTATGTGTATAATGTGTATGACCTTGTAAACGACTCCCGTTTCTGGAAATCTTTCCGGACCACGCAGGCGGTCAATTTCCCGTCGCAAATGGTTGGCGTCTGGGCCGGCTCAAGTGTTACATTCCAGATAGGGCAACTTGGCACTTTGTTTGTCATTAACAGCAAAGATGACGACCGTTTTCAGGTTCCGGCCGGCAGCATTATCCCTGAGCCTACCAACGCAGGGCAGCCTCCGATTACCAGAATAAAGAATAAAGCGACGGGGCAATATGAACCCATATTGTGTCCGGAAACGGGTGTTCCCATTCCGAATGTACTGCCGCGTTACCGTGTCCAGGAAGGGAGTGTTGTTCCCGAATATGCGTATCAGGGGCTTCAGTGGCCTACGATGAGTAAATACCTGGATGGAACTCGTCCGGACGTTACTTCTACCAACAGCGCAAGGGACGGCATCGTTGCCCGCGTAGCCGAAACTTATCTGATTAGGGCGGAAATCAAACTCCGGCAAGGAGATAATACAGGTGCGCTCAGTGATATCAATATCGTGCGTAAACGCGCAGGTTACAAAACCGGAGAAGACCGTGCCAGGTATGTAGATGGTACTCAATCCCTGACTACTTCAGAGCGTCCGTATTCATCATTCTATGGTAAAAATTCTTATTATGAATCCAATGACATAGCCGTGACCGCCGGTGCTACGGAGGATAATATGATAGTGAGCGACTGGAATACACTTCCCGTAGAGGACGAAGAGATTATTGCGCAATTGGGATATGCCTCGGATTTCGACCGGAAGATGTGTTTCCTGCTCAACGAACGTTCGCGTGAGTTAATGGGCGAAATGGTGAGGTGGACAGACTTGTCGCGCACCGGAACATTGGTAAAAAGAGCGTATGTTTTCAATGAAGATGTGGCTAAGGTCGGCAATCTGGACGACCATCACCTGGTACGCCCTATTCCGCAAAGTTTCCTGGATGATACCTGGAAAGAAGGAAGGCCGTTGACCGGAGCAGAGAAGCAAGCCATGCAGAATCCGGGATACTGATAATCCGATAAACTTCCTGTAAATTCGTTAAGACGGTGGCCCGGATCGTTCAGGCCGCCGTCTTTTTAAATAGCTTGTTCCAAAAAAACTTGGAGATGCTTTAAAAAGTATGTTATCCATTATACATACTCCCAATTAATATAAAAGAAAGCCATACTGAAGGTCTAAAGGAACTCCCAGAAGGTCTAAAGGAATTCCCTGAAAGTCTAAAGGAACTCCCAGAAGGTCTAAAGGAATTCCCAGAAGGTCTAAAGGAATTCCCTGAAAGTCTAAAGAAACTCTTTGAAAGTCTCTAAGGATACTTAAAATCTCTATTATCGTTTTACAAACGATAGTGCTTTTTCCTTCATTGCCAAATTTTTATAGCAGCATACTTTTTATAGCATCACCAAAAACTTATTAACAACAATATTGCATATTTGAAAATAAACCGTACTTTTGTCGATTACTCTATGTTAGGTTGAACTTTATTGTATAATTTAATTTGTCTTATTATGAGTAAAGTGTTAGTAATCGGAGCCGGAGGCGTGAGTACTGTGGCTGTAAAAAAGATGGCGATGAACGCCGGCGTGTTTACCGATATCCTGCTGGCAAGCCGCACGAAAAGCAAGTGCGACGCGC
>JAISEJ010000132.1 GCA_031264155.1 Tannerella sp.
TCATGCCGGCCAAAACTGCAATCAAAAATCTATTTATTTTCATAATATTCATCGTTTAGTTGTTAAACATGTTAGAAAGAAAGATTGATACCTAAAGAATAGGTGCTTATGGGAGAATACATGTATCCGGTTGCGCCGGTGAAACTCTGACGGGGATCAAGGCCTTTTCTCTTCGTGAAAAGCAGGACATTGTCACCCACAAGATATATGCGGAATCTTTCTACGTTTATCTTCCTGATAAGCGACGAGGGCAGCGAATAGCCGATCGTTACGTTCCTCAGGTTGAAATAAGACGCATCGGTCAGCCAGCGATCGCTGGTTCCGTTTGCTTCCTGGTCCTCGAACAGCAGGCCGGGGATATCGGCGTTCCGATTGGTCGGCGTCCAGCGGTTGAACATGTCTTTGTGATAATTCGTACCGTTATCGCCCGGCGTCATTAATGCCTGATAAAATGCATCCTGGATATATCCTCCAATCTGCCAGGACGTCTGCACGGACAGGTCAAATCCGTATGCATCCAAGGCTGTGGAAACGCCGCCCGTACAGTCCGGAAACGGCGATTTGCCCGTCTCGCGGAGCGTAGCTTCCGACGTTGTATTTACGTGCTTCTCAAACACCCCGTCTTTGTCGTATTTGTTATACAGCGGAAGCCCCGTTTCGGCATCAACCCCGGCATATTCGTACGTGTACCAGTCGTAGAGCGTACCGCCCAGTTTGCGCCAGTAGCTGCCGGCCTGATAGCCGTCCGGAAATTCGGATGCCGGTTTGCTGGCGGGAAGTTTCGTCAATTCGTTTTTATAGTGCATCGCATTCAGCGATACGGACCATTTGATGTCGTTCGTCTTGATAAGATCCAGGGTGACATCGAATTCAATGCCGGTATTCTTCATGCTCATCTCGTTTTTCCATATCGTCGAAGGGTTTCCTTCGGACAGTGGGAAAGGGCTTGCGAATAGAAGATCATCTTTTTTACGGATGAAAAAATCCGCATTGAAATTCAACTTGTCCCATGCTCGCAGTTCCACGCCGACATTAAAATCCTCTCCTTTTTCCCACGTGAGGTCGGGATTGCCGCGAAGCGTTTTCGTCAGGGCCGGTTCCCCGTCCACACGGTCGATACGGTACAAATCCCTATAGGCGACGATGACGCCGATGTCATCATTACCCTGCGTACCATAGCTTGCTTTCAGTTTCAGCGCGTCGATGGCTTCTACGTCGCGCATAAAATCTTCCTTTTCCAGCCGCCAGGAAAGGCCGGCCGAATAGAACATTCCCCAGCGCTTGTCCGGATGGAAACGGGACGAGCCGTCACGGCGCAAACTTGCCGTCGCGTAATACTTTTCGTCGTAATTATATTCCGCCCGACTGAAATAGCCTTCCAGCGATACGCTCTGGGTATAGGACGTAAGATCCTGGTAACGCGCCGCATTTGCAAATTCGGGATTATACGGGTCGACAAAATTCGTCATGTGGCCGTAGAGGTCTTCCACTTTAGAATCCTTTGATTCGTGTCCGAGGAGGATGTCCAGATTATGCCTTCCGAATGACGGGGCCCAGTTCAGCAGCTGGTTTACGTTCATTGCCGCAACACGCCCGAATTCCTTTTCGCCGCGCCCGCCGACATTGGCTGCATCGCCGCCGTTAGGGGTTGCGTATGCCATGCTTACGGCGTTAAATACGTCATAAGCCATATTTGCCGTGAACTTGAAGTCTTTTAAGAATTTAACTTCAAAATACCCACGCCCGGAGAAATTGTCAACCATCGCACGGTTTAAGTCTTCGTTGGCCGTGGAAAGCGGATTCTGTTCGGATGCATAAGGGCGGAGGTTTTCGGTTCCGAAGTCGTACCTGTGCTTGCCGCTGTTTTCGTCATATACGGGTTTACCGTCCTTGTCATACAGGTAGATGGGGTAGATGGGGGCAATGAACTGCGAGAACATAAAGATATTGCTGTAATTCGAATCGGTATTTCCGAACGTCTTTTGAACGGTATTCGAATACAAGATATTGGCTCCCATCTTGATGTATTTACCGATATTCTGGTCTACCTTGGCACGGGCGGATACACGGTTAAAGCCGGAATTGACGACGTAGCCCTTATCGCCCAGGTATCCGAGCGACACGTATGCGGTCGTGGCCTCGGAGCCGCCGCTTACATTAATATTATACTCCTGCCGCAGGCCGTTTTCAAACGGGTCTTTCTGCCAGTCATCCGTCCATTTATAAGAGGCAGCCCTTGCCGATGACGTCAACTTCCCGGTAAACGGGTCGATAATGTCATTGTCCGCTACGTCTTTGTATTTGTTGTACTTCACGTACTGGCCGATAAAGTTAGATGCAGCGTAACGGTTTGCTTCCATATACGACATTTCGCTCAGATATCTGTTGCGTACGGACTCATACATCATTTCGTAAAATTCTCCCGCATCGGTAATGATGTTGTAGTTCGGAACCGCACGGCCGTTGAAGCCGGAGCGTCCTTCGAAATTGATTTTCACCTTGCCGCTCTTACCGCTCTTTGTCGTGATGATGACGACGCCGTTCGATCCGCGGGCGCCGTACATGGAGTTGGCGGCGGCGTCCTTCAGTACGGTCAGCGATTCGATATCCTGCGTGGATATTGAATTCAGAGAACCTTCGTAGGGTACGCCGTCGACAATAATCAGCGGGTTCTGGCTGGCCGATATGGAGTTTATACCGCGGATGATGATGCTCGACGAAGAGCCTGGCGTACCGCTCGAGCTGACGGTCTGCACGCCGGCCACGGCGCCTTCCAGCGCTTTCGACACGTTCGAAACCTGCGTCTTCTGCAGCGTTTCACCTTTTATCTGCGTCGCCGCCCCGGAAAAGGAAGACTTTTTCGCCGTGCCATACGCAACGACAATCACTTCATCGAGGCTTAACGCCGATTCCTTCATCACGATGCGAAGGTTTTCACCGGCTTCGATTTCGACCGTTTCCAGTCCGATATACGAAACCACCAGGGTAGCGGCCGATTCCGGAAGGTTCGGCAATGCGAATGTTCCGTCGCTGCCGGTTATCGTTCCGAGCGTCGTTCCCTTCACGGAAACAGATGCTCCTGCCACCGGTTCACCGTCCTCCGCAGAGGTAACCGTTCCCGATGCCACCTTTGTCTGTGCAAAAGTTGTACCTGCGCACAGGTACAGGAATGTAAATAAGTAAATTAATTTTCTCATAGACATACATTTTTAGTTATAATTAAATTTGAAATCACTCTCATTGTTGTTGTCATTTTTTTTATTAATAGTATTGTAAAAAAAGCAGAGCCTTTCGCAAAAATTGCGAACCGCCCTGCATAATATTTTTGAGTTATATATAATAGTGTACGCACGCACATACATTCTAAATGTGTGTGTGTGTGTGTGTGTGTGTGTGTGTGTTAGTAAAATATCCCCTACCTCCAAACTTTTTATGTTAAAAAAGCACGGATTAAACGTTAAATTATTTGTTAGTATAAACAGAGACCTCATCATTGTTATTAAAATTAACCGATAGGGGGCAAAGATAAAGTAAATATTCTATACACCAAAAAGAAAATGACAAATATTCAAAGCAAACATACTAAATTTAACACTACCGGACGCTCGGCATATTTGCAGGGGGCGGAACTGCATGTCTACGACGGTGTATCGGGTAGAGACGCGATGCATCGCATCTCTACAACAGAAATGAATTTATCGTATCCGAATATGAAATTTTACAGCAACAAATTCAGCAATCTCAAAATAAATCGTAAATTTGCCGGAAAAAACTGATATGATTGACAAAATTAAGGAACTCGTTAAGGAAGTTCAGGAACTGAAAGCCGGAAACATCGAGGAATTAGAAACACTGCGTATAAAATACCTGGGCAGGAAAGGCGTCCTGTCCACCCTTATGGACAACTTCCGCAACGTAGCCGCCGACCAAAAACGTGAAACGGGAAAATACCTCAATGAACTGAAGGAACTCACGCAAACCCGGATAAACGAACTGAAAGAAAGCTTCGAAAACCTGAAATCCCCGGACCGCGACGACGACCTGACGCGCACCTCCTACCCCATCCCACTCGGCACGCGACACCCTCTGTCCATCGTAAAAAAAGAAATCTGCGACATCTTCGCCCGGCTTGGATTCAGCATCGCCGAAGGCCCCGAAATCGAAGACGACTGGCACGTATTCTCGTCGCTCAACTTCGCCGACGATCACCCGGCACGCGACATGCAGGACACCTTCTTCATCCAAAACAACACCGACATCCTCCTCCGCACACACACGTCCTCCGTCCAGACCCGCGTCATGGAACACCGCCAGCCCCCCATCCGCATCATCTGCCCCGGACGCGTCTACCGCAACGAAGCAATCTCCTACCGCGCGCACTGCTTCTTCCACCAGGTCGAAGCGCTCTACGTAGACCGGGACGTCTCATTCGCGGACCTGAAACAAGTCCTCCTCTTCTTCGCCAAAGAACTCTTCGGGCCGGAAACAAAAATCCGCCTCCGCCCCTCCTACTTCCCGTTCACCGAGCCAAGCGCCGAGATGGACATAAGTTGCAACATCTGCGGCGGACGGGGCTGCCCCTTCTGCAAACACACCGGATGGGTAGAAATACTGGGATGCGGCATGGTCGACCCCAACGTACTCGATAACTGCGGAATCGACGGCAAGATCTACTCCGGCTACGCACTCGGCATGGGCATCGAACGCGTCACAAACCTCAAATACCGCGTAAAAGACCTGCGCCTCTTCTCCGAAAACGACGAACGCTTTCTCCGCCAGTTTGAAGCCGCATACTAACCCCGGAACATGACAAAAGAAGAACGATACCGCGAAATCATCGGATGGTTTGAAAAAAACAGGCCGACAGCAGAAACGGAACTGCACTACCGAGACCCGTTCCAACTGCTGATCGCCGTCATCCTGTCCGCACAATGCACCGACAAACGCATCAACATGATAACCCCCGCCCTCTACAAAGCGTACCCCACACCCGAAAAACTGTCCGGCGCAACACCGGAAGAAGTCTTTGAATACATAAAAAGCGCATCATACCCAAACAGCAAATCCCGTCACCTTGCCGGGATGGCGAAAACGCTCATCGAACAATTCGGCGGCACCGTCCCTTCGGACACCGGGCTACTGCAAAAGCTTCCGGGCGTAGGACGCAAAACGGCAAACGTAATCGCATCCGTCGTCTTCGACAAGCCGGCAATGGCTGTCGACACGCACGTCTTCCGCGTGGCAAACCGCACTGGCCTCACGACAAACAGCAAAACACCTCTGGCCACGGAAAAAGAATTAACAAAGCACATCCCAGAACGCCTCATCGCGAAAGCCCATCACTGGCTGATTCTGCACGGACGCTACACCTGCACCGCTCGCAATCCCAAATGCGACGCGTGCGGCATATCACCCTGGTGCAAGAGCAAACCGGCTTGAAAAAAATTAGGTGGTGCTATAAAAAGTATGCTGCTCTTGAATACTCTTTAAGTATCCTTAGAGACCTTCAAAGTATACTTAGAGACTTTAAAAGTGTACTTTGAGACTTTAAAAGTGTACTTAGGAAACCATATCAATAGCAACGAATACTCTGCGGGCAATAAAAACGGCTCTGTTGATCTTCCATTAATATCCTGACAAACAATGCACAAAACCAGGCCGTGATATGTATAATAGATAACATACTTTTTAAATCACCTCCAAAAATTAAATTGAAATCAAATACACGCCTGAATCTGCGTTAATAAACATAGCGGACTTCCGGGACAAGCATTATACCGAACTTATCGTTCACCGCCTGACCGATGACGTCGGCAAATGCAACGATTTCACTTCCGGTAGCGCCTCCGTGATTAACAATCACTAAGGCTTGTTTCTCATAAACACCCACATTTCCATGTTTTTTACCTTTGAATCCACATTTTTCGATAAACCATCCGGCAGACGCTTTCATGCGACCATCCGGCAACGGATAGGAGGGCATGTCCGGAAACTCCGCTTTCAACGCTTCAAATTGTGCGCCGGAGATTATCGGATTCATAAAAAAACTGCCGGCATTACCAAGCTCCGCCGGCTCAGGCAATTTTTCACGACGTATACGAATAACGGCATCCCGGACAGACGGCAATGAGACTTCCCCGTCTTTCAGCGCGTCGCGCAAATTTCCGTAATCAAGCCGGTAGACCGGCGTCTTTCGTAGACGCAGATTCACACGGGTCACGATATAGGGGTCGCGCCTATTCTCTTTAAAAAAACTGTGCCGGTAACGATAATGACATTCTTCGTTTGTGAAAATACGTTTTTCAAAAGTCAGTTGATTATATGTCTCAACTGTTTCGACCACATCTTTTATCTCTACACCATAAGCCCCGATGTTTTGGACGGCTGCCGCTCCCGTTTCGCCGGGTATATGCGAAAGGTTCTCTACCCCACCCCACCCTTTCGAAACAGCATAAGCGACCACATCATCCCAGCGTTCCGCCGCGCCAACCCGCAATAATACCGATTCGGACGCTTCGTCCGCCAATGAGATGCCTTTTATCATCGAATGGATAATGATTCCGTCGTAATCATTTATAAACAAAAGATTGCTCCCCTCGCCGATATGCAATGAGATACATTCCTGAAAATATTCGTCTCTCAAGATTCGGTCCAGTTCTTCTTCGTTTTCATACTCCACAAACCAGCGTGTTTCAGCAGGAATATGAAACGTATTATGATGTTTCAAGGAGTAATTTCGTTCGATGCGCATGACGAATTATGGTTAAGGTAAAAGCACGAAAAAAGAGAGCGTCCGAAACTTTCGGACGACCCCCTCTCTCCTGTTACAAATAATATTTATCAGATATCAATACCGGCGTTCCAGCAGCCATGCATCCTGGAAATTAGGAGCATATTTTGACTTGATGTTGTCACGGCTCCTGGCGGCATCTGCTTTGCTGTCAAAACTTGTCACGATAACACGCAACATTCCGAAATCGTTTTCCGCAACAACAGGCCTGTAGCCTTCATCAATCATACGCTCTTTCAATGAGTAGGCATTTGTCCTGTTCTTAAAACTGCCGATTACAACAGAGTATTTCTTAAGGCCTGTTTCGTCTTCGCCGGATGCAAGTTTAACGTTCTCCTGTTTAACAGACTCATACGAAATTTCTTCAGATGTCAACACTTCGGTTTCATCCTCTTCATCTTCCCAATTGCTGTCATTTGATTTAGCCTGTTCATAAGCGGTCTTGTAAGCGCTGCTTTTTGATTTACAGGATCCCAGCATAAGTACACAGCATAATGCTGTTCCGAATAACAAAATCTTCTTCATTTTCGTCTATTTTATGTAAATTTATTTGCAAAGATAATTATTTCTCTCATTAAATTCCAAATACTTCGGTGATTATTTCAATTCTTTGATGCGTATATTACGAAACTTCAAGGAGGAACCATGGCCTAAGAATCCGATATGACCGGATTTATTAAATAATCCGGGATGTTCCTTTTTATCCGCCGTACCATTTTTCGTTGCTTCTGCGATATCGCCGTCAAGAATGACCGTGCCGTTAAGCGTAACACGGATATGCGTTCCGTCGGCCATGATTTCCTGGGTATTCCATTCTCCCGTCGGCTTCAGATAACCGCGTTTTGCAGGGATAATGCCGTAGATGGAGCCATGATATTGATACACTTCCAGGTCCTTATAAACGGGATGGTCACTGTCAAGTATCTGAATCTCCATACCGACATAAGCGGCATCGCCTTCAGTCGGCGTGCGTATGCCTACTCCGTTGTTGGCAGCAGGGGTCAGCTGAAATTCAAAACGATATATGAAATTGGCATATTCCTTTTTTGTATAGAGATTGCCTCCGAACTTCGTGTCTGCCGAAATAGAGATACAGCCGTCTTCCGACTTGTAATCGACCAAATTACCGGCCCATTCGTGCATGTTCGTTCCGTCAAAAAGGATTTTGAAGCCTTCTTTCTTTTCTTCCGCCGAAAGTCGATACGGTTCCGGGCGTTTCAGTTCCTTTACATATACATTACGGTAATATACTTTACTGCCATGCGCCTGAAGCTCTATCTGCTCGACGGAAGGAACCGGCTGCGAACGATCCCAGTAATTTTCCATAATCACATTATCGACGACAAGTTCGCCATTCAATTTGACGGTCACACGGTCTCCCGTCATTTTTATATAAAACGTATTCCACTCTCCCAGCCGGTTATCGACTACCTTAAGCGGCTTACTTTGATTGACGGCATTATTGTACAAGCCTCCAGAGCCGACCTGTGCGCCGACACTCACGCGCGACGTATCCCAGATCTGAACCTGCGGCGTTCCGCGAAGATAGATGCCCGCATCGGCTTCAGGGCCTGCCGGGTCGAGTTTCCAGTCGACATACATCTCAAAGTCGCCATACAGCTTTTCCGTACATATATTATCTCCTTTACCGTTAAACACAAGTTCCCCGCCAACAGCCGACCAGCCCGAACGCATCACCTCGTCTGCCTTTGCCTGTGCACTTTTCAATGCCGCCGGCTTCATTTTCGCCCGTTGAATAGGGTCTGCCACAAGGCCATTCCAGCCCGTCAGGTCTTTTCCGTTGAAGATGGTGACAAAGCCCGTTTCTTCCGGCATTTCATCCAGATGCTTGCGGATAGCCTGACGCTGATAGTCCGCATCGGGATTATTCAATGCGGAAGTCGCCCGATTCAGCAAATCCACTACATTCTTTCCGGCAAATTCTTTATTAGCCAGTGCAATATTCATTACCGCCTGCGCCGCATTCTCCTTCAAAGAATTGTCGTCAAGAAATTCCCCGGCATACAACAAAGCCAGGTAAGTTCCCGTTCTCCCTATATTTTTCAATATCCGGTTTTTCTGTTCGTCCGTCTTAGCCGTTCCCATTGCTTTACGCAAAAATATCAGGCGATTATCACCCGTCATTTGCTCATCGGAAGCGAGCGTGATATAGGAATCCACCGCACGTTTGGAATAAGACAAATCAGAAGCGTTTTTACAAATATCATATAACGGTTCTTCTACCTCAAAACCTTTCCATGAAAGCAATGCATCAAATGCCGCATCCTTCGCCGGGCCGTTTTCTTCATTAAATCCTCTTACGATTATCTCCAGCGCATCTTTATTTCCTGTAGATGATAATACGGGATAATACAAATATTTCTTTGCGTCGCCGGCCTGTAACATGCGATGCGTAATCATTTCGGTCTGTGCAGCCGGCGACATGGAAGACAGAGCCGAAACAACAGCCTGCTGCAACGGCTTCACAAACGAAGCTTCGGAGGTTTCCAATAAGCCGCACAGGATAATCAGGTCTCTTTCCGAAACAACATCTTTTAATGTATTATAAGCAGTCGTTTTCACATCCGGCGAAGAACTTTTCGTCTGTTCAAGCGCCGTATTAAAATATGCATTTGCTTTGCGTAAAGCAAGTAACTCCAGCGCTGCCGCCTTTCCTGCGTCCGATGCCGTGCTTATTGTTTTCACCAAGGATAATGCAATATCGCCGTTAAATGAAGACATAACATTCTTTGCCAATGCAATCGTATGCACATCCTCACTTTTCAGCAAGCCGGCAAGCGCCGGGACGGATTCTTTATTTCCTATTTTGGAAAGGGCAAACGCAGCGGCCTGTCTTACTTCAAAATCGGAATTATCCAACTGTTGTATCAATGTTTGAGTACCTGTTTTTTCAATGCCTGTCTCAATCGTTTTAAGTATTTCCCTTTTAGCCGGATCCTGCGCTTCGTTTTCGATCCAGTTCAGGATATCCGTTTTCTCCCCGTTTCCGGCCTTCGGCAGCATTTTGAATAATTCGGTATACATCGTTTTATCCGCATAATTGGAAGCATACTTCAATGCCGCGTTTCTATAGGATATATCGCGGTCTTTCAATGCCGTTTTAAGCATTTTTATTTCATCATCCTGCGTCGGAAACATAATTTCAAGCGCGGCAATACGCACCTGTGCCGCACTGGCTTTCGTTGCATTTTTCAAAAGGTTCCGCGCAGCCGAAGCAGCGTCTTTCGTATCACCCTGTTCGTAAACCCGTTTTATCAACCGTATATATGCATCCGCTGCGCCTGTTGACTCATATATATATCCCACTTCGGCGACACTTGCCGCCAAATCCGGCAATGATGCTTTGCTCCCGATTCTTCCCAGTGTTTTAAGAACGACCGCCTTCGTCTTCGGATCATCCGTTTGCAGCATCGTTTTCAATAAATCTTCGGTTCCTTCTATCGGCAAGACGTCTCCTAATGCCTGAATAATATTACGTTGTGCTTCGGGAGTACGAGCCATACGCCTCATCAGAGCCATTTGTAGCGCTTTGGCCGCAGCTTCACCGCCAATAGAAGCAATCGTACACGCGGAAGGACTACTTAACACATCATCCGTCAAATAACCTGTTAATTTATTTATACTTGCATCCGAGCCAATTACCGCCAATTGGCGTATAAGGAAAACCTTTGTTTCATTTTCTTCCGTTGCATCAAGAACTTCAAGAAATGCCTGCTCCACTTTACTTTTCAGCATTTCATCGCCGGAAGCGTAATAAGCCATCCCGCTCAAAGCATATTCAACAGCAGAGTTATCGCCCTTATCGGGAGGGGTCATCATATCAACAAGATTTTTAACGCCATCCGTCCCTGCGTAACAAAGTTCTTTCATCAATTCGTTATACTTTGATTGCCCGTCGGCCGGAAGCTGAGCCAACACATCAGCTACGATTGTCACATTCGTGCGATTCGCCGGGTTCTGCGCCGCTACTATGCCGGAACATAGTGTAAAGACGCCAATTAATATCTTTAAAATATTCTGTTTCATGTTATATCAGTAATAGTTAATGTTTCCCATTTAAATATTCCATGACGCCCTCATCGGTTGGTCAATCATACTGTTGGCTGCTTCATCATTAATAAACTGCAGTTTCACAGGATCAAATTCAAGCGTACGGTTTAACCGGAGCGCAACAGCGCCCATATTAACAATAGTAGCAGAACGAAAACCGTTTCGTTCATTAAGGGCAAACGGCTGACGTGTTCTTACACATTCCATAAAATCAACCTGTTGTTGTTCGGGTTCCGGATAATCAGCCAGTTTTTTCTCCCATCCGGGTATATCGCAAACAAAATTTTTATAGACATTACCTTTAGGGCCGGAAATATAAGGCGTACCGGGATTGCCGTAATCACCGCCCCACAACACAATCCGGCACCCGTCTTCATACGTATAGGTGATCGACCGCCACGTACCTACGGCGTCATGATGCTGCTGCGGTGCATCCACCTCAACTTTCACCGGACTGACATCATCTTTCCCCAGTATATACTGGACAGGATCTATATAATGTTGTCCCATATCGCCAAGTCCGCCGCCGTCATAATCCCAGTAGCCTCGGAAAGTCTGATGTACACGGTGAGGATTATAAGGCTTGTAAGGCGCGGGGCCGAGCCACATATCATAATCAAGTTCCGGCGGTATCGGCTCAGGAACCAAGGATTCTTTTCCTACCCAATAAAATTTCCAGTCAAAACCCGTATGAGCGCTAATCGTGACTTTAAGCGGCCAACCAAGCATTCCGCTTTGAACGAGTTTTTTCAGCGGTTTTACCGTAGTGCCGAGGCCATAAAAAGTATCCTCAAAACGGAACCATGTATTAAGGCGGAATATGTTCCCATATCGTTTAACAGCTTCCACAACACGCTTTCCTTCACCAATCGTACGGGTCATCGGTTTCTCGCACCATATATCTTTTCCCGCTTTGGCGGCTTCTACCGACATGATTCCATGCCAGTGCGGAGGTGTTGCAATATGTACGATATCGACATTCGGATCCAGAATCAAGTCTCTGAAATCATGGTATTCCGCAATTTTTTCCGGTACAAGAGCTTGTCCCAATGCAAGATGTGTCTTGTCGACGTCACATACAGCCACCAGACGCGTGCCTCCATAGTTTAAGTGTCCGCGTCCCATACCGCCTACGCCAATAATTCCTTTTGTCAACTGATCACTTGGGGCTAAAAACCCTTTACCAAGCACCTGACGCGGCACAATGGTAAACAAAGCAAGCCCTCCTATCGTTTTAATAAAATCCCTTCTATTCGTTTTCATACATGCATATACGATTTGTTATTAATTTAAAAAGATCTACAAAGGTTATATTTCTCGCAAAGATAATGCAAGTTAAGCGCAATACAAAATAAAAGATTGCTTTTGTTTCATATACCGCAACACACCCTGTTTTCCGTCTTTTTTAACAAAAGATAGTGCAAGCGCCATGACGCCACCAGTAAAAATAAAAGAGAGAAACATCATTCGGATATGACGTCCCTCCCTTTTCTGAGATTTTTTATTTCAAAAAATCAAATAATACACACCCGCGGCTAATTTTTATTTAATTGTTTTTTTATTAATCTGTGATGCAATTCCCTTTTTTTCTACACTTTCTATTCTCTCACGTTTTTTTTCGATATCGCATGGAAAAAGAATCAACATCTACTCTTTTATTATAAAAAAATGCTCTTCATATTCTAATTACAAAAGTATTATGCCTTTTAGAAAAATCCACTATATCAATCTATACATTAAAAAGAAAACACATCATTCAAAAATATACATTTCCAATATCAATCATTACGAAAATATACAGAGGCGAAAAGATTCTATACGACGCTATACAAATACGAATATAATTATTCAGATTATTCGGATTAATATCACAAAGAACTACACGATAAACCCTGCCGAAAAGCCGCATAACACCGATTATCTGAAATTATTATACTATTTTCGGCAATAAAATACGTTAAAATTCGAGATTCGCCATTTTTTTTATACTTTTGTAGTTCCAATAGAAACAAATTATTATAATGAACAAAAGCATTTCTATGATAATATTCCTGTTTTCCTGCTTATTTTCATATTCTCAGGAAGATACGACCGTTGTTTACTTAAACAACGAAGGGATGACTTTGGACGCTTTTACCGCGATTGTGGACAACACAAAAATATCCTACCGGGAAAAAATGGAGACCTTTTATAACTGTAATTACAAGAGAAACCGGCAACAGACGAAGCAGTTATCGGTAATAAACAAATTATTATCGGAAAGCAAGAAAAGAAAGGATATAAACGGACTTCTATACAACTATGTCTATCTGGCAGACCTTTATAACGAATGGAATAACAACAAATTATTCAATACATACATAGATTCGGCGGATATCTATGCGGATAATGCGACAAATCCGATACCTCTGGCGCGATACCATTACACAAAAGGAACGCAGGCAATCAATGTGCCTTACGGAAAAAAAGAAGGATACAAGCAGTTTGAGAAAGCCATTGACTATTACCAGCAATCGGAACATGGAGCGCATATTATAAGCCACTGCATATATAATATAGCCATTTATACAGCCAACCAGCCGGATACCATATTTGCAAAAAGACTGATCAGGAAAGTAGAAACTATATTGCAAAAAGAGTATTTGCCTTTTATCGACTTCGCACTAAGCACGATGAAGTCGGACTTATACAGCAGATACTTTGATACAGCCGACCGGGAAAACATACATGAAAACATGCTTGATTCCGCTATTTTTTACGAAAAGAAACGTATAAACCTTTGGTATTCCAACAAAAATGACTTGCCGATCGAACTGGATTATGATATCCTGCAATCGTATCTTCTAATCGCTGAATATTGCTCCATGAAAAAGAAACCCGACTGGAATTACATAAACAGTTGTATTGAAAAAGCGAAATCTATCGGGTATTCGGACGACTCATATATAATGAGCCGTATAAAATATACGGAAGCCATTTCCCATTACGAACAAAAAAAATATGATGAGGCGGAAAAACAAATTATTGAAGCCGAAAACTATTTATCGCAACAAATAGCAGAAGGAGGTGTCATGTATCCTCCGGAAACTTTTTATTCCGACGAGTGCGTTTATGCTAATCTTCACAGTCATATCCTGTATTCAAAAAACAATTACAAAGATGCGCTCAAATACAATCTGGTCAAAAACGACCTGAAACAGAAAATGCGCGACATTGAAACGCGCGAACTCGAATATCTTTATAACACGGAAAAGGAAGAATGTAAAATCGAACAATTAAAAATTATAACTGCCAACCAGATAAAATCCATAAGTATGCTGATCTTCGTCACGCTTCTGCTTGCTACCATAATCGCATTGCTCTTTTTTGGATTTTACACTGTGAAAAAAAGTATCAAACGTCGTTCCGCATTGATAGAAGCAGAGAAAGAAGAAGCGGAACTCAATCTTAAAATCAAGGAAGAGCAGGCCGTTAAAGCACAACTGGAAAAATATGAAGTATTATCGGACTACCGCTTAAAAGAAATGGAGCTTGAAGGTAAAAACAAAGTTATGGAACAGTTATTACATGATAAGGAAATCCTCGACAGACAAATAGAAGCTTATACGCAGAAAATAAACGAATATGAACGCCTAAACGATAAAAAGCAGGAATATATAAAAACGGAAGAACCGCTGGTCAAACTTGTCAATGAGGACATAAGAAAGTTAATAGCCAGGAAACTCCCCGGCAAGAAAGAGTATATCGAATTATTAAACCGTATTGACGAACAGTATATTTCCATACTTAAAAACACATACAACGGAAATCTGTCCATACCGTATATAAAATATTGCGTATGTTTTGCAATCGGCATGGAAATCGGGGAAGTTTCGGAATGTTTTTCTATAGAACAATCATCCGCACACATGGTACGGTACCGGTTAAAGAAAAAATTCGGACTGGACAACAATGACGATCTGGATGTTTTCCTTCGCAAAATGAATAACACATTATCACCCGTCAAGACTTTGAAAAGCGCTTTGAACCTTACGGAAATAATATAAACTTTATCGGAAAATACTAATATTGTTTCAGCAAAAACGACGGATTTACCCGCAGGCAAACGCCTACGGAAAAATTCGTATTATGACCGAAAGCGGAAGGCGTATATAATCCGGTTTCCGACGAATACATTTTCCCGGACAGATAATAATAGGCTTCAGCCTTGACGCCAAAAGCAAAGCCTGCATTTATAGGGTATACGTAATCTGCTCCCAGATAAAGCATTTCCGGATCTCTGTACAACATATTGTCTTCTTTTGTCGATACCGACCCATAAAAGGCGCTACCGAACATGGATATAAAGTTCCTGCAGGACCAGTATGAGGCCCTGATATTAAAATCGCGCAACTGAAAAGTCAGTTTGGCATAATAGCCAGCCCCTGTTTCCGGCGTCGATACCTGACTATAGCCGGCGTCAGATAAGTCACCCTGCCGCGCCGACGCGAGGCCTTTAGGAAAGATATAGCCGGCCTCGTCTATTTCTGCGTTTATATATTTGAGAACATTTCGGTTAATATTCCACTTAATCCCTGCTCCGGCAGCGCCGTTCATTATCGTCTGTACTGCTTCGTTCGTTATGTCAATCTCCCCTCCCTTATGTTGCGCCAAGCCTTGCAGCTGAAAATAAACATGCAATGGCGATTCTTCACGATTCGCTTTAAAACGTGCCGTTACTCCCGCCGTGAATGACTCCTGCTTCGTATCCAAATTATATATATATGTCATCCAGTCTACCCACGCATCAAAACTGAGCCATTTCGTATTATAAAGCAACTGCAAACCTGATTCGGGATCGGAAGTCATGTTCAGTTCGGGATTATATAACGGTTCTATCAAACGATGATTCGAGCCGCCATAAATATCGCCTATAACGATATCGACATGCTCCGAAAGAGCGATATGCGCCCTGAAGTACGGCAACACATGCACATTATGCGCATAATCCTGTCCGTTCCACTTCGAAATACCCTTATATGCAAAGGCGGGATACCTCGTAGTGCCCCAAAACCAGATCGAATGAATGCCGGCTTCCAGCTTCAAATTGGTAAAAGGATAGTAAGACGTTTTCAACTGCAGCCAGAACCCCGGTAGCGTATAACCTTTCTGAACCGTTGAATTAAACTCATTATTTTTAAAAAAGGAGAGGTTATCCGCTTCGAAAGACAGGAGGCCTTTACGAAGAGTATCTATCCGGCAATCAGACACGTATAAACGGTCTGTCATTTGTGCACAAACATATTGCCTGCCGGAAAAAAACAATACCGCCGCAGGCAAAAAACACGTATTAAATATAAATTTTCTCACATCAAATCTCAACATTCTATAGCTTTACATTCTATCGTAAGGTTATCAATAACACAAAAAGAGGTGCAAACTTAAAAAAAAATATCTATCATCATGTCTTATTGTCAGAAAATTACGTTTTAATAGTTGTAAAATATGTTTTATAACATCTTTGACGGACGTATCATATTAAATAATAGCATTAATTTTACGCTCAATTTTAAATAATATCTACGATGAACGAACAGACGCTTTCCGGGTTGCTTTTGACTGATTTTCAAAAGGTAGTAGACGGAAAAGAAACATTTATGTGTGCACTTACAAACAACTGCGGTTCCGAAATGACCGTTTTGAATTACGGAGCTAAAATTGTATCCATCATGGTTCCCGATAAAAACGGGAAACTGATTGATGTTGTAGCCGGTCATCAATCCATTGATGACTATCTAACCTCCGAAGAACCTTATTTCGGCGCAATATGCGGACGTTACGGGAACAGAATCGCCAATGGGGCTTTTACGCTGGACGGCGTTGTTTATGACAAACTGGCCATCAATAACGGTCCGAACAGCCTGCACGGCGGAATCAAAGGCTTTAATGCCGTAGTGTGGGACATGAAGCAAACCGACAGGCAAACGGTGGTGCTAACATACACCGCCCGGGATGGTGAAGAAGGATTCCCCGGCCGGCTGGATGTTTCCGTGACATATTGCCTCTCGGACAAGAATGAAGTATTTATCGTTTATCGTGCGGTGACGGACAAACCTACCGTACTGAACCTTACGAATCATTCCTACTTCAACCTTTCGGGAGCGGGAGATCCTTCTATAGGCGACCATTTGCTGACAATCAATGCGGATTATTTCCTTCCCACGGACGAATCATCCATTCCATACGGCCCCAAGGAAAAGGTTGAAGGAACGCCTATGGATTTTCGCCAGTTTCATGCCGTCGGCGAACGCATAAACGATGATTTTGAGCCGCTCAAATTCGGTAAAGGATATGACCATACATTTATATTGAATAAAAAAGGAAAAGAAAACGATCTGTCTTTCTGCGCAAGCTGCATATCCCCCAAAACCGGGATTGTCATGGATACGTATACGACAGAACCGGGCGTGCAACTGTATACCGGAAACTGGATGACCGGCAACCTGGTCGGGAAACACGGGCAGCGTTATCCCGAAAAAGCGGCATTATGCCTGGAGACGCAGCATTTCCCCGACAGCCCGAACAAACCGGAATACCCGTCGACGGTACTTCGTCCGGGCGAAGAATTCGCAAGTAACACGGTATATAAATTTTCCGTAAAATAGAACTGTAATAATTTAAATATTAACAAAAAAAATCTTTTTAACTATGACACAGAAACAAAATGGTAATATTGTAGGCATCATTATGATGATTTTGCTGTTTGGGATGATTTCGTTCATTACCAATCTGGCAGCGCCAATGGGTGTTGTGCTGAAAGCACAGTTTAGCGTCTCCAATTTCGAGGGGCTTTTAGGTAATGCGGCTAACTTCATAGCTTATGCCGTTATGGGGATTCCCAGCGGCATTTTGCTGCAAAGGGTTGGCTACAAGAAAACAGCTTTGATTGCGATTGCCGTCGGTTTTATCGGAGTCGGCATCCAGTATCTCTCCGGTTATGCAGGACAGGAATCGGCTTTCGTCGTGTACCTGACAGGCGCTTTTGTAGCAGGTTTCTCCATGTGTTTGCTGAACACGGTGGTTAACCCGATGCTCAACACGTTGGGCGGAAGCGGCAATAAAGGTAACCAGCTGATTCAGGTCGGCGGTTCTTTCAACTCCGTTATGGCGACACTGACACCGATGATTGTAGGTATTTTGATTGGCGACGCTGCCAAAGCGCGTATCACGGACATATTCCCGTTTATGTACGCGGCAATGGCCGTGTTTGCTATCGTATTCGTAGTGATGTGGATAGTAAACATACCGGAACCTCACGCTGAACAATCGTCCGAGCCGTTAGGTAAATTGATGTCCGGCGCATTGAAATTCCGTCACTTCATCCTGGGCGCTATTGGTATTTTTATATATGTAGGCATTGAAGTCGGTACGCCCGGAATCCTGAACCTTTTCCTGGTAGACCAAAATTTGCCGAATCCGTTGAATACAACGACAGCCGGATTTGTAGCCGGTTCCTACTGGTTCCTGATGCTGATCGGACGTCTGGTGGGCGCTTCCATTGGAGGCAAAGTGTCCAGTAAGGCAATGCTATCCACAGTTTCTGCCGTCGGCATGGTGCTTGTTCTCTGCGCTATTTTCCTGTCAAGCAACACATCCGTTTCCCTGCCCGTATTGAAGAGCGTCGATGGCGTCACTTCATTCGGCTTTCTTGAAGTGCCGATCAATGCAGCCTTTCTGGTACTTGTAGGTCTCTGCACCTCCATCATGTGGGGCAGCATTTTCAATTTGGCAGTTGAAGGACTGGGTAAATATTTGGCAGCTGCTTCAGGCATCTTCATGACATTGGTTTGTGGTGGCGGTATTCTTCCTGCCCTCCAAGCAACGATTGCCGATATTGCCGGATATATGACCAGTTACTGGGTGATTTTTGCCGGTCTGGCCTATCTGCTGTTCTACGCTTTGATCGGCAGCAGGAACGTGAACAGGGATATTCCCGTTTAATAAAAAACATAACTGATTAAAATATGGATATAGAACACGTAAGAAGTCGCTTCATCAAGCATTTTGACGGAAGCACAGGATCGGTTTACGCTTCGCCGGGACGCATAAACCTTATCGGAGAACATACCGACTATAACGGAGGCTTCGTCTTCCCCGGCGCTATCGACAAGGGAATGATTGCCGAGCTGAAAACGAATGGTACCAACAAAGTGCGCGCCTATTCGATAGACCTGAAAGATTATGTCGAATTCGGACTGAACGAGGAAGACGCTCCGCGCACAAGCTGGGCAAGATACATTTTCGGCGTATGCCGCGAGATCGCCAAGCGCGGAGGCAAAATAGCCGGCTTCAATACCGCTTTTGCCGGAGATGTTCCGCTCGGTGCGGGAATGTCGTCGTCGGCAGCGCTCGAAAGCACGTACGCCTATGCGCTGAATGACATGTTCAATCTCGGCATAGACAAGTTTGAACTGGCTAAAATCGGTCAGGCGACCGAACATAATTACTGCGGCGTAATGTGCGGCATTATGGATCAGTTTGCCTCCATTTTCGGCAAAAAGGGAAGCCTTCTCCGCCTTGACTGCCGCTCGCTGGAATATGAATACTACCCGTTCGACCCCAAAGGCTACAAGCTGGTATTGCTGGATACGCTGGTAAAACACGAACTGGCATCGTCGGCCTATAACAAGCGCCGCCTGTCGTGCGAGAACGTGGCCAGAGAACTCGGCGTGGAATTTTTGCGGGATGCAACGCCGGAGCAGCTCCAGACGGTTAAGGGCAAAGTCAGTGATGAAGATTACATGCGTGCGGAATACGTAATCGAGGAGATACAGCGCGTTCTCGACGTCTGTGAAGCGCTTAAGGCCAACGATTACGAAACGGCAGGTCAAAAAATGTATGAGACACACCACGGGATGAGCAAGCTGTATGAAGTAAGCTGCGTCGAACTCGACTACCTCAACGACGTTGCCAAAGAATGTGGCGTCACCGGCTCGCGCGTAATGGGAGGCGGTTTCGGAGGCTGCACCATCAACCTGGTTAAAGACGAGCTTTATGACGGTTTCATAGAAAAGGCGAAAGCCGGTTATAAGGAAAAATTCGGACGCTGCCCGAAAGTTTACGACGTCGTCATCAGCGACGGCGCACGAAAGCTGGCTTAAAGTCGATATTAAAGCTAATATGTGAATACAGCGCTTCTACGTGTAGAGGCGCTGTATTTTTTTTAAATTAATACTGTTTATTTCGTTTTATCTGTCGTCCGCAATGCTGACGGAGGGAATCCGGCTGGATTGCGACCGTCCGCAATGCTGACGGAGGGAATCCGGCTGGATTGCGACCGTCCGCAATGCTGACGGAGGGAATCTGGCCAGATTGTGACCGTCCGCAATGCTGACGGAGGGAATCTGGCCGGATTGCGACCGTCCGCAATGCTGACGGAGGGAATCTGGCTGTATTGCGAACGTCCGCAATGCTGACGGAGGGAATCTGGCTGGATTGCGACCGTCCGCAATGCTGACGGAGGGACTCTGGCCGGATTGCGACCGTCCGCAATGCTGACGGAAGGGTTCTGTAAATAAAGTCTATTAACCTGAGTTTTGGATAAGCATAGCCCGTCAGGGCTTGTATATCAATAGAAAACCGTATTAAAACAGTTCCAAATGTCCGT
>JAISEJ010000147.1 GCA_031264155.1 Tannerella sp.
TTCTACATCCGTACTTTGGACGTTACCGGCGAAATTTCGTTGCCGGCAGGTGTGGAAATGGTTATGCCGGGCGATAATGTGACTATTGAAGTTGAACTGATCTATCCGGTAGCATGTAACGTAGGTTTGCGTTTTGCTATTCGCGAAGGAGGTCGTACGGTAGGTGCCGGTCAGATTACTGAATTAGTAGATTAAGATGATACAATATAGTCAACTCGGAGAAAAGGGTTGACTATATTAAACACGGAAGTAGCTCAGTTGGTAGAGTACCGGTCTCCAAAACCGGCTGTCGGGAGTTCGAGCCTCTCCTTCCGTGCAAATTAAAAAAATATTCAATGAAGAAAGTAATACAGTATTTTAAAGATTCATATAACGAACTTGTACATAAGGTTTCATGGCCTACACGAGCAGAGTTATCCAACAGTGCTGTGGTTGTTTTATTTGCTTCCATAATCATAGCGATTGTTGTTTTTGCTGTCGATTTTGTTTTCGAACATGCAATGCGTTTTGTTTATAACAGCATTTAAATTTTGTTATGTCTGATGTTCAACCTAAATTTTACGTTCTTCGCGCTATAAGTGGTAAAGAGAACAAGGTGCGTGAATATATTGAGTTCGAAATGAAAAGTTCGGACTTAGGACAATACGTGTCGCAAGTGCTTATCCCTACGGAAAAAACTTTCGTCGTACGTAATGGTAAAAAAGTGGTAAAAGAACGCGCTTATTTGACCGGTTATGTATTGGTAGAGGCCAATCTGATAGGTGAGGTGGCACATCGGCTGAGAAACATACCTAACGTGTTGGGTTTTCTCGGCGGGCTTGAAAAACCGGTGCCTTTGCGTCCTTCAGAAGTCAGCCGTGTATTAGGCACGGTAGACGAAATGCAGGAACAGGAGGAAGATATTGACCTTCAATATTTCGTCGGTGAGACGGTTAAAGTGATTTTTGGTCCTTTTAATGGTTTTACGGGCGTTATAGAAGAAGTTAATGCTGAGAAAAAGAAACTCAAGGTAATGGTGAAAATTTTCGGACGAAAGACGCCGCTTGAGTTGAGTTATGTACAAGTTGAAAAGGAATGAGACTTTTGTTACGGAGAGTCGGATTCTTTTTTGTCCTTTTATTTATTTATAGTTAAAAAAATCAAGAAAAATGGCTAAAGAAATTGCTGGACAAGTTAAATTACAAATCAAAGGAGGGGCGGCAAATCCTTCTCCGCCCGTAGGACCGGCTTTAGGTTCGAAAGGTATTAATATTATGGAGTTTTGCAAGCAATTCAATGCCAGAACCCAGGACAAAGGTGGTAAAGTATTACCTGTTGTAATTACTTATTATTCGGACAAATCATTTGACTTTGTTGTAAAAACGCCTCCTGTGGCAGTCCAGTTACTGGAAGTTGCTAAAGTGAAAAGCGGTTCGGCGGAACCAAACCGTAAAAAAGTGGCGCAGATCACTTGGGATGCGGTTAAAGCGATTGCTGAAGACAAGATTGTCGACATGAATTGTTTCAGTGTTGAATCGGCGATGAGAATGGTCGCAGGAACAGCCAGAAGTATGGGTATTACGGTAACAGGGACATTCCCGGGAACAAACCAATAAAAAGTCAAGTAGAAGATGAGTAAACTTACAAAAAATCAAAAACTGGCTTCGGGTAAAATTGAGAACGGGAAAGCGTATACATTGAAAGAAGCGTCTGCATTGGTAAAAGGAATTACTTTGACTAAATTTGATGCCTCCGTAGATGTGGATGTCCGTCTCGGTATTGATCCCCGTAAGTCCAATCAGATGGTAAGAGGCGTTGTTACTCTGCCACACGGAACCGGAAAGGTGACAAGGGTTCTTGCGTTATGTACTCCCGACAAAGAAGCTGAGGCGAAAGACGCCGGCGCTGATTATGTCGGCCTTGATGAATATATTGATAAAATCAAAAGTGGTTGGACCGATATAGACATCATTATTACAATGCCTTCCATTATGGGAAAAATAGGTGCATTAGGACGTATTTTAGGTCCGCGCGGTTTGATGCCGAACCCCAAAAGCGGTACGGTGACGAATGATATAGGCAAAGCCGTTAAGGAAGTGAAACAGGGTAAGATTGACTTTAAGGTCGATAAAACCGGAATTATGCATTCTTCCGTAGGCAAAGTCTCTTTCAGCCCCGAACAGATACAGGAAAATACGAAGGAGTTTGTTTCAACATTGATAAAATTGAAACCCTCTGCGGCTAAAGGTACTTATTTGAAAAGTATTTATCTTTCATCAACAATGAGTCCCGGTATTAAAGTTGATCCTAAGACAGTTGAAGATTAGTAACTTAAAAATTAGAGACGATGAAAAAGGAAGATAAAGGCAGTATCATAATTGAGTTAACCGAACAATTGAAGCAATATCCTCATTTCTATCTTACAGATATCGAAGTGCTTAATGCGGGAAAGACGAGTAAGTTGAGAAGAGAATGTTTCAAGCGGGAAGTAAAGCTTGTTATGGTTAAGAATACATTGTTTAGGAAAGCAATGGACAATGTGGAAGGAACCGATTATTCGGAATTATATAGTGTATTGAAAGGTAATACGGCGATCATGTTTGCTCATGTGGCAAATGTACCGGCGCGTCTTATTAAAGACTTTGCGAAAGACGTAAAAAAAGGCGAAGACGGGAAACCGAAACTGAAAGGCGCTTATGTTCAGGAAGGTTTCTATACCGAACATGATCTGGAAGTTTTAGCTACAATAAAAAGCAGAGAAGAACTGATCGGAGATGTGATCGGGTTGTTACAGTCACCGATGAAGAATCTTGTTTCGGCATTACAGTCGAATGGTGGACAGAAAATACATGGAATATTAAAAGCGCTTGAAGAGCGCAACTAAATTTTTTACAGATTATCAATCATTTAAATCATAACGAAAATGGCAGATTTGAAAGCTTTTGCAGAACAATTAGTGAATCTTACAGTAAAAGAAGTAAATGAATTGGCAACAATTCTTAAAGAGGAATATGGTATTGAGCCGGCAGCAGCAGCAGTAGCTGTTGCTGTTGATTCGGGTGCAGGTGCGGTGGCAGTAGAGGAAAAGACAGCATTTGATGTAGTTCTTAAATCGGCCGGCGCAAGTAAACTGGCAGTTGTAAAATTAGTTAAAGAGTTAGCAGGCCTTGGCTTGAAAGAAGCTAAAGATCTCGTTGACGGAGCTCCGAATGTTATTAAAGAAGGCTTACCGAAAACTGATGCGGAAGGAATTAAGAAACAATTGGAAGAAGCGGGAGCGGAAGTTGAGCTTAAATAGTTCATATAATCCTGCTTAGCAGGTTAATTGGTTAGGAGTCTTCTTAAGGGAGACTCTTAATCTTTTTGTGTCTATTTTTATTATTAGTTCAATTAATTCCTACAATAGATGTCTTCAACAATTAAAACTCAACGAATTAACTTTGCTTCGATAAAAGATCAGCTTCCTTATCCCGATTTTCTCGAAGTTCAATTGAAGTCATTTCAAGACTTTCTCCAATTAGATATGCCCCCTGAAAAGAGAAAAAAGGAGGGGCTTTATAAAGTATTTACCGAAAACTTCCCTATAGCTGATACACGGAACAATTTTGTATTGGAGTTTCTTGATTATTACCTTGATCCGCCCCGTTATACGATGGAAGAATGTATAGCGCGAGGATTAACGTATAGTGTGCCACTTAAGGCTAAAATGAAACTGTATTGCACGGATCCTGAACATGAGGATTTTGATACGGTTGTTCAGGATGTATATCTTGGTCCGATTCCTTATATGACAAATCGCGGAACGTTCATTATCAATGGAGCCGAACGTGTTGTCGTTTCACAATTACACCGCTCGCCTGGCGTATTCTTCGGACAAAGTATACATGCTAACGGGACGAAACTTTATTCGGCCCGTATTATCCCGTTTAAAGGATCCTGGATTGAGTTTGCGACCGATATAAATAATGTCATGTATGCTTATATCGACCGTAAAAAGAAATTACCCGTAACGACGCTCCTAAGAGCTATAGGATTTGAAAGCGACAAGGATATCCTTGAAATATTTAACCTTGCGGAAGAAGTAAAAGTTACGAAGGTGAATCTGAAAAAATATGTTGGCCGTAAATTGGCTGCCCGCGTACTCAGGACGTGGGTTGAAGATTTTGTCGATGAAGATACCGGTGAGGTAGTTTCAATCGAACGTAATGATGTTGTTGTTGATCGTGAAGCTTCGCTTGATGAAGATAATATAGATTTGATTTTTGATTCCGGTGCGCAACATATATTGTTGCATCGTGAAGATCAGAATCTAAATGATTATGCAATCATTTACAATACATTACAAAAAGACCCGAGTAACTCGGAAAAAGAAGCCGTATTATATATATACCGTCAGTTGCGTAATGCGGAACCTGCAGATGATGCAAGTGCACGCGAAGTCATAACGAACTTGTTCTTCTCCGAGAAACGATATGACCTTGGAGACGTCGGTCGTTTCCGTATCAATCGTAAACTGAACCTTCATATAAGCGATGATATCAAAGTACTGACAAAAGAAGATATTATTGAGATCATTAAGTATCTTATTCAGCTCATTAACTCGAAAGCCGTTGTTGATGATATCGACCATTTGAGTAATCGCCGTGTTCGTACGGTAGGCGAACAGCTTTATAACCAGTTCGGCATAGGTCTGGCTCGTATGTCGCGTACGGTTCGCGAGCGTATGAATGTTCGTGATAATGAAGTGTTTACGCCGATTGACTTGATAAATGCAAAAACGATTTCTTCCGTTGTAAATTCATTTTTCGGAACAAATGCTTTGTCGCAGTTTATGGATCAGACGAATCCATTGGCGGAGATAACAAATAAACGTCGTTTATCGGCATTGGGGCCTGGCGGTCTGTCGCGCGACCGTGCAGGATTTGAAGTGCGTGACGTTCATTACACCCACTACGGACGCCTTTGTCCGATTGAAACGCCCGAAGGTCCGAATATAGGTTTGATTTCTTCACTTTGTGTTTATGCCAAAATAAACGATTTGGGATTTATTACAACACCTTATCGTAAGGTAGAAAACGGTAAAGTGGATTTTTCGGATAGTACGCTGGAATATTATACGGCCGAAGAAGAAGAAGATAAGATCGTTGCACAAGGTAATGCACCTCTTGATGCAAATGGTCGGTTTATCCTTGACAGGGTAAAAGCAAGATACGAAGCAGATTTTCCGGTTGTTTCGCCCGAAGAAGTGAATCTGATGGACGTGGCTCCTACGCAGATTGCATCGATTGCCGCTGCTTTGATTCCATTTCTTGAGCATGATGATGCAAACCGTGCATTGATGGGATCGAACATGATGCGCCAGGCTGTTCCGCTTATTCATGCGGATGCTCCTATTGTCGGAACCGGTATCGAAGGCCAGCTGGCACGCGATTCCCGTACACAGATTGTTGCGGAAGGACCCGGCGAGGTGATTTATGTGGATGCCACAATTATTAAAGTAAAATATGACCGTACCGAAAATGAGGAATTTGTAAGTTTTGAAGATGCAACAAAAACTTATATTATTCCCAAATGGCGTAAGACGAACCAGAGTACTACCGTTGACTTGCGTCCTATTTGTCGTCGCGGTCAACGTGTTGAGGAGGGCGAGATATTGACGGAAGGTTATTCCATACAAAATGGAGAATTAGCGCTGGGACGTAATGTGAAGGTTGCTTATATGCCGTGGAAAGGGTATAATTACGAGGATGCTGTTGTATTGAACGAACGTATCGTACGCGAAGATGTGTTTACATCTGTTCATGTTGATGAATATATTCTCGAAGTCCGCGAGACAAAGCGCGGAATGGAGGAGCTTACTTCCGATATACCGAACGTTAGCGAAGAAGCTATTAAGGATTTGGACGAAAGGGGAATCGTTCGTGTAGGCGCCCGCATTAATCCGGGAGATATTATTATCGGTAAGATTACCCCAAAAGGCGAATCCGATCCGTCTCCAGAAGAAAAACTTCTTCGTGCGATTTTCGGTGATAAGGCCGGTGATGTGAAAGATGCATCCTTGAAGGCTACTCCTTCGTTGCATGGCGTTGTCATAGATACAAGCCTGTTTTCGCGAATCATTAAGAAAAAGAATGGTCGCCAGACGGAAAAGACAGTTCTGCCTAAAATCGAAGAAGAATATGACAAGAAGATGGTCGAGTTGAAGATCATTCTGATAGAGAAGTTGCTTACGCTAACAAACGAAAAAACATCATTAGGCGTTAAGGATTACCTGAATATGGAAATTATTCCCAAAGGATCCAAATTTGCCAAGAAAGCGCTCGAAGATCTTGATTATAATACAATTCAGGTAAGTAAATGGACTTCTGACTCTCAGACGAATGAGTTGATAAAAAATCTTATTTTAAATTATCTGAAGAAATACAAGGAACTTGATGCGGAACTGCGCCGTAAGAAGTTTGATCTGACGATCGGCGACGAGCTGCCTACGGGTATTATTCAGATTGCTAAAGTTTATGTAGCAAAGAAACGTAAGATACAAGTGGGGGACAAAATGGCCGGTCGCCACGGGAATAAGGGTATTGTGTCGAAAATAGTACGTCAGGAAGATATGCCGTTCCTTGAAGACGGGACGCCTGTGGATATTTGTTTGAATCCGCTTGGCGTACCTTCGCGAATGAATCTGGGGCAGATTTTTGAGGCTGTACTGGGTTGGGCCGGGCAGGTTTTAGGAGAAAAATTTGCTACCCCGATTTTTGACGGCGCTTCGCTAGACGACTTGAATGCATGGACCGATAAAGCCGGCCTTCCGCGTTACGGTAAAACATACTTGTACGACGGCGGTACGGGAGAACGCTTTGACCAACCGGCTACGGTAGGTGTTACGTACTTCCTGAAATTAGGCCATATGGTTGATGATAAGATGCATGCCCGTTCGATAGGCCCATATTCATTGATAACACAACAACCGCTTGGAGGTAAGGCTCAGTTTGGAGGCCAGCGTTTCGGAGAAATGGAGGTCTGGGCGATTGAAGCCTTCGGCGCTTCACATATTCTTCAGGAAATTCTTACGGTGAAATCGGATGATGTTGTCGGACGATCAAAAACTTACGAGGCTATTGTCAAAGGCGAATCTATGCCGAAACCGGGTATTCCGGAATCATTGAACGTTCTTCTCCATGAATTGAGAGGTTTGTGTTTGAGTTTCACATTAGAATAATTAATTTTTTTGTAAATCAATACAATATGGCTTTTAGAAAAGATACAAAAATAAAGACTGACTTTACAAAAATAACGATTGGTCTGGCATCACCTGAAGAAATTCTGGAGAGTTCGCATGGTGAAGTGCTTAAACCGGAAACTATTAATTATCGCACATACAAGCCCGAACGTGACGGATTGTTTTGCGAACGCATATTCGGCCCTGTAAAAAATTACGAGTGTTATTGCGGTAAATATAAGCGTATCCGTTATAAAGGTATTGTTTGCGACCGTTGTGGTGTGGAAGTAACGGAGAAGAAAGTGCGCCGTGAACGTACGGGACATATACACCTTGTTGTTCCTGTTGCGCATATTTGGTATTGTCGTACATTGCCTAATAAAATCGGTTATTTGTTGGGATTACCGACGAAAAAACTTGATTCCATCATTTATTATGAGCGTTATGTCATCATACAGAAAGGATGTGTGGATTCGATAAACAATTTAGACCTTTTATCGGAAGAAGAATATCTCCAAATTATAGACAGTCTTCCTAAAGATAATCAATTGTTGGAGGATACGGATCCGAATAAATTTGTAGCCAAGATAGGCGCCGAAGCGATCTATGATTTGTTAGTCCGCCTTGATCTGGATGCGCTGTCGTACGATTTACGCAATCATGCGATGACGGATACATCGCAACAACGTAAGAATGAGGCCTTGAAGCGCTTGCAGGTTGTGGAGTCTTTCCGTGCTTCGAAAGGTCGTAACAAGCCGGAATGGATGATTGTAAAAGTTGTTCCGGTTATTCCGCCGGAGTTGCGGCCGCTTGTTCCACTCGACGGAGGTCGCTTTGCAACATCCGATCTCAATGATTTGTATCGTCGCGTTATCATACGTAATAACCGCCTTAAACGACTTATTGATATCAAAGCACCCGAAGTGATCCTGCGTAACGAAAAACGTATGTTGCAGGAAGCCGTTGATTCACTTTTCGATAATTCCCGGAAATCAAGCGCGGTCAAATCGGACGCAAACCGTCCGTTAAAATCATTGTCGGACAGTTTGAAAGGAAAGCAAGGACGTTTCCGTCAGAACTTGTTGGGTAAACGTGTCGACTATTCCGCCCGTTCGGTTATCGTTGTCGGCCCTGAACTTAAGATGGGAGAATGCGGTATACCGAAAGATATGGCGGCAGAGTTGTTCAAACCGTTTATTATCCGTAAACTGATAGAACGCGGTATCGTCAAAACGGTTAAATCGGCCAAGAAAATTGTAGACCGGAAAGAGCCTGTCGTTTGGGATATTCTGGAATATGTGATGAAAGGACATCCGGTATTGCTTAATCGTGCTCCGACATTGCACCGTCTGGGTATACAGGCTTTTCAGCCGAAGATGATCGAAGGAAAAGCTATTCAGTTGCACCCGCTGGCTTGTACGGCGTTTAATGCCGACTTTGACGGAGACCAGATGGCCGTTCATCTTCCCCTTGGAAATGAGGCGATTCTCGAAGCGCAGATGTTGATGCTTGCCTCTCATAATATTCTGAATCCGGCAAACGGCGCTCCTATTACCGTACCTTCGCAAGATATGGTGTTGGGATTATACTATATTACAAAGACGCGTTCGGAAATGAAGGGCGAAGGACTGGTGTTCTACGGGCCGGAAGAAGCTGAGATCGCATACAACGAAGGAAAACTTGATATACATGCAATCATAAAAGTTTGTATTGACGACGTCGATGAAAAAGGTGAGTTTGTTAAAAAAATCATTGATACGAGTGTAGGACGCCTGATGGTAAACGAGTATATACCGCGGGAAGTCGGATTCGTAAATGAAGTGCTGGGAAAGAAGGCCTTGCGCGATATAATCAGTAAAGTTATAAAGGTGTGCGGCGTCGCCCGTACTTGCCAATTCCTTGACGATATAAAGAATCTCGGTTATTATATGGCGTTTAAGGGAGGTTTGTCTTTTAATCTTGCCGACGTTATTATCCCAGAAGAAAAAGACGAATTTGTCAAGGAAGGATACGACGAAGTGGAGCAAATCGTGTCTAACTATAGTATGGGATTTATAACAAACAATGAACGTTATAATCAGATTATTGATACATGGACACATGTCAACAGTAAATTGTCGAAGATCCTGATTGATAAACTGAGCGCTGACAATGACGGATTCAACTCCATATTTATGATGATGGATTCCGGAGCCCGCGGTTCGAAAGAACAGATACGTCAACTTTCGGGTATGCGTGGATTGATGGCTAAACCGCAGAAAAGCGGCAGCGACGGTGGCCAGATCATCGAAAATCCTATCTTGTCGAACTTTAAAGAAGGCTTGTCGGTGCTGGAATACTTCATTTCTACACACGGTGCGCGTAAAGGTTTGGCCGATACGGCATTGAAGACTGCAGACGCCGGGTACCTGACACGCCGTTTGGTCGATGTATCGCATGATGTGATTGTAAATGAAGAAGATTGCGGGACGCTTCGCGGATTGACATGTACCGAACTTAAAAATAACGAGGATGTGATTGCGAATCTTTATGAACGTATACTCGGACGTGTTTCCGTTCACGATGTGATTCATCCGCTGACAGGAAAAATTATCGTAAAAGCCGGTGGGGAAATCCGCGAAAAAGAAGCGCAGGAAATACAGGATTCGCCTATCGAAAGCGTCGAGATTCGTTCGGTGCTTACCTGCGAATCAAAGAAAGGTGTTTGCGCTAAATGTTACGGACGTAACCTTGCTACCGGACAGATGGTTCAGAAAGGGGAGGTTGTCGGCGTTATTGCAGCGCAGTCAATCGGTGAGCCAGGTACGCAGTTGACGCTTCGTACGTTCCACGTCGGTGGTATCGCATCGAATATCGCAACGGAAAACAGTCTTGTTTCGAAATATGACGGTATCCTCGAAATCGATGAATTGCGTACTGTGTATTCAATTGATGATAAATGTTCTGTTGTTGTCAGTCGCCTTGCCGAAATGCGTATTGTCGAACCGTATACGAAAATCGTTTTACATAATAATAATATACCTTACGGATCGAAGTTGTTCTTTAATAGTGGAGATAGCATCAAAAAAGGAGATAAGATTATCGAATGGGACCCTTTTAATGCTGTAATCATTGCGGAAGCTGACGGTACGATCGCTTTTGAGAGCATGGAAGAAAACATCACGTATAAAGTTGAAAGCGATGAGACTACCGGCTTGAAAGAGATGATTATTATAGAGTCTAAAGACAAAACGAAAGCTCCTTCGGCGCATATTGTTGATTCTAATGAAAATGTACTTAAAAATTATTCGTTGCCTCTTGGCGCTCACATGACTAAGTTAGCCGGCGATCCCGTTAAGAGCGGCGAAGTTCTGGTTAAGATTCCGCGTGCTGTCGGTAAGACCGGCGATATTACCGGAGGTCTTCCCCGTGTGACGGAGCTGTTCGAAGCGCGTAACCCGTCGAACCCGGCTGTCGTGTCGGAAATCGACGGCGAGGTTACGTTCGGTAAGATAAAACGCGGTAACCGTGAAATTATCGTTACTTCCAAACTGGGAGAAGAAAAGAAATACATGGTTCCGCTTTCCAAGCAGTTGCTGGTACAGGAAAATGACTATGTACGTGCCGGTATGCCACTGTCCGACGGAGCTATTACGCCTGCTGACATCCTTGCCATCAAGGGGCCTACGGCCGTTCAGGAATATATCGTAAACGAGGTGCAGGATGTATACCGTCTGCAGGGAGTGAAGATCAACGATAAGCATTTTGAAGTGATTGTGCGTCAGATGATGCGTAAGGTAGAGGTCGTCGATCCGGGTGATACCCGTTTCCTGGAACAACAGGTTGTCGATAAACTTGAGATCATGGACGAAAATGACCGTATATGGAGCAAGAAAGTTGTTACCGATGCAGGCGATTCGCAAAACCTGCGTCCCGGACAGATTGTTACGGCCCGTAAACTGAGGGATGAGAACAGTCAACTTAAACGCCGCGATATGAAACTGGTTCAGGTGCGTGACGCCGTTCCGGCGACCACCAATCAGATTTTGCAGGGTATAACCCGTGCGGCGTTGCAGACTTCGAGCTTTATGTCCGCAGCTTCGTTCCAGGAAACTACAAAAGTATTAAATGAAGCCGCCATCAACGGAAAAACGGATTATCTGGAAGGACTGAAGGAGAATGTGATTTGTGGACACCTTATACCGGCCGGTACGGGACAACGCGAATTTGACCGTATTATCGTTGGGGCAAGGGAGGAATTTGAACATAATGTTTCTACCCGGAGCGCTCGTCCGAAAGAAGACCATTCGATAAAAATGGAATTTAAGTAGTTTCGTCATACTTTCTTTATAATGTTTGACAATGAACAGAGAGCATTAATAGCCTTAGCAGGGAACAAAGATTTATGTATTCTCTCTAAAATGGCGAATCGTCACGGCCTGATTACCGGCGCTACCGGTACAGGCAAGACGTGTACGTTGCAAAATTTAGCGGAAACGTTCAGTAGTATGGGCGTTCCCGTTTTTGTAACGGATATAAAAGGTGACCTTTCGGGCGTTGCTAAAGCTGGCGGCAGTAATGTGAATCTGCAGAAAAATGTCGATGAAAATAATTTATTTTCCAAAGGATTTGAATATAAAGGCTTTCCTGTTTGTTTTCTGGATATATTCGGAGAACGTGGTCATCCGTTGCGTACAACCGTATCGGAAATGGGGCCTTTGTTATTTAGTCGCCTTCTTGATCTGAATGAAGTACAAAGCAGCGTCCTGACA
This sequence comes from Tannerella sp., assembly GCA_031264155.1. Classification (GTDB taxonomy): domain Bacteria; phylum Bacteroidota; class Bacteroidia; order Bacteroidales; family Tannerellaceae; genus Tannerella. The sequence continues at coordinate 11,950 of JAISEJ010000147.1, forward strand.
ATGGCTTTCCGTATTGCTGACGAAGAACAACTGTTGCTTTTGGATTTGAAGGATCTGCGTAAGATGCTTGAACATATAGGTACAGAACGTAATCAATACACAGTAAAATATGGAAACATATCTCCTGCAAGTATCGGTGCAATCCAACGGGGATTGCTGATGCTCGAAGAACAGGGCGGTGATAAGTTTTTCGGCGAACCGGCGCTGGATATCTATGACTTTATGCAGACACAGGAGGGTGGGCGAGGCCTTATCAATATTCTGGAAGCGGATAAACTGATACATTCGCCTAAAATTTATACTTCGTTTCTACTTTATCTCTTGTCCGAACTGTTTGAAGAATTGCCGGAAATAGGAGATACGGACAAGCCGAAACTTATGTTTTTCTTTGATGAAGCCCATTTGTTGTTTAATGACCTGTCAAAGACCTTGCTTGAGAAAATAGAACAGGTCGTGCGACTTGTCCGTTCAAAAGGAGTAGGAGTGTACTTTTGCACACAGAGCCCGTTAGATGTGCCGGAAGCAATATTGGGGCAGTTGGGTAATCGCGTGCAACATGCTTTGCGTGCTTTCACGCCCCGCGACCGGAAGGCGGTATCTTCCGCCGCATCGACTTTCCGTCAGAATCCGTCTTTTAATACGGAAACAGTCATAACGGAGCTGGCTATAGGCGAGGCGCTCGTGTCGTTTCTGGATGAGAAAGGCAGCCCTTCCGTGGTGGAACGGGCAGTGATTATTCCTCCCGAAGGACAGGCCGGCCCTTTATCCGATAACGAACGTCAGCGTATGATACGGACATCTTTGATATTCGGCAAATATGAGTGTACGGTAGATCGTGAATCTGCATTTGAAATATTGTCGGAGAGGATCAGTAAAAGCCGACAGGCAAAAGAAGATGTGGATCATCGGAAAGAGCAGGAAAAAAACCTCCGTCGGCAACAAGTCGAACAGGAACATTCGGAGCGTCAGCGAAAACGCGAGAGAGATAATAGTATGGTCGGAAGCCTTACGAGGATGGTTTCAACGAGAGCCAAACGCGAAGCCGTCAATACACTATCCAAATTCGGACGCGGACTGCTTGGCTCTTTACTGAAAGGGAAAGTATAAAATTCCTGGGAAATAATACGGGTATAAAAAAATGAGGTTGCAAATAAGGACTTATTCCTTTAATTGCAACCTTTGTTGTTCTACCAGGGCTCGAACCTGGAATTTCAGGACCAGAATCTGACGTGTTACCATTACACCATAGAACAGTCTGATTTTTTTTGACGGTGCAAAAGTATATCTTTTTTTTATTCCTGCAAAATGTTTGAGGAAATAATTTCGGTAATTTATGCTGCAAATGTCATGAATATTTTGTAATATTGCGCTTTTAAATTGTAATGTTATGAATATATATGACAATCTGGAAAGGCTGAAAAGGCTTTTGGATGAAGGTGCGATTACGCAGGAAGAATATGAACGCGAGAAAGCGCGTGTATTATCTTCGCACTATTCCGTTAATCCTGCAGGGTGGGATCTTGGTATTGATGAGAAATCGTTTGTTGTGTTGATGCATGCATCCCAGTTTTTGTCAAGTTTTATTGCTCCGTTAATCATGTGGCTTCTATTCAAGGAAAAAAGTCGTCTTGTCGATGAAGCGGGTAAGAACATCCTTAATTTTGAGTTGAGTTATCTTATTTATTGCTTGGCATTGTGCCTGACATGTGTGGGGAGTGTGCTGGTACTTGTTGTGGCGATATTTATGATTGTATTTATTGTGATTGCCATGATAAAAGCAATTAACGGCGAGAATTGGGTTTATCCGCTTTCAATTCGTTTTCTGAAATAAATATCTGCTTTGTTTCGGAAGAATGTTGGAGCAAATGAAAAAACACCTGATTGATATGAAAGTGGTAGAGAACGTGCGTCTCCACCCTAAATATTGTTTGCTGAAACTGACGGCTGATCATAAACTGCCGGAGATGATACCCGGACAGTTTGTTCAGGTTCGTGTCGACGGTTCGCCGCAGACATTTCTTCGCCGTCCTATATCCATAAATTATGTTGATAAGAGCGTGAATGAACTGTGGCTTCTTATACAGTTGGTCGGCGAAGGGACGCGACGAATGTCTGAATATCAGGCCGGAGACGTCATGAATATCATGCTCCCTTTGGGTAACGGCTTTTCCATACCGCAGATCCCGCTCAATTCAAACCTGCTTCTTATCGGGGGCGGCGTCGGTACGGCTCCAATGCTTTATTTCGGCGATACGTTGAAAAGCGTAGGTTTCAAGCCTGAATTTTTACTCGGTGCGCGCTCGAAGGACGATATTATGCAACTTGCGGAATTTGAAAAGACCGGTACGACTTACGTCACGACGGAAGATGGTTTGCTGGGTGAAAAAGGATTTGTGACGAATCATACAATCCTCGGAAAGAAGAAATTCAACCGGATCTATACCTGTGGTCCTAAACCGATGATGCTTGCCGTGGCGGGATATGCGAAAGCAAGGGAAATACCGTGCGACATCTCGCTCGAAAATATGATGGCATGTGGGATAGGGACCTGTTTGTGTTGTGTCGAGAAGACCGTGAAGGGAAACGTTTGCGTATGTACGGAAGGGCCTGTGTTTAATATAAATCAACTGACATGGCAGATTTGACGACGATAATAGGTGGAATGACAATGCAAAATCCGGTTATGACCGCATCCGGTACGTTCGGGTATGGGCTGGAATATTCGGATTTTATGGATATATCCGCAATAGGAGGAATCATCGTGAAAGGTACTACGATACAGGCGCGGGAAGGAAATCCCTATCCGCGTATGGCGGAGACTCCATTTGGGATGCTTAATGCCGTAGGCCTGCAAAACAAAGGGGCTGATTATTTCATAAAAGAGATCTATCCCGCGATACGTGAGATAGATACGAATATGATTGTTAACGTAAGCGGTTCGTCCATTGATACGTATGTTGAATGTGCCGAAAAAATGGCGGCGCTGGAACATATACCTGCTATCGAACTGAATATTTCGTGCCCGAACGTGAAACAGGGTGGGATGGCTTTCGGCGTATGCGCTTCGTCTGCAGCCGAAGTAGTTCGGGCAGTTCGAAGAGTGTATCCAAAGGTGTTGATTGTTAAATTGTCGCCTAACGTGACGGATGTGACGGAAATAGCCCGTGCGGTCGAAGCGGAAGGCGCAGATGCCGTTTCGTTGATAAATACCATACTCGGTATGGCAATAGACGCGGAAAGACGTAAGCCGGTGTTGTCGACGATTACCGGCGGACTGTCTGGTCCGTGTGTAAAGCCGGTCGCTTTGCGCATGGTATGGCAGACGGCACGCGCCGTTAAAATACCGGTGATCGGGCTTGGCGGCATATCTTCGTGGAAAGACGCCGTGGAGTTTATGCTTGCCGGAGCTACGGCCATACAGATTGGAACATATAATTTTGTAGATCCTGCAATCTCGGTGAAAGTCGTTAAAGGTATTGATGATTATTGTGACCGGCATGGTTTTCGGTCGGTTAGCGAAATGATAGGAGCGTTAGAATAATGACGCATATCATTGCCAACTATGGGGACTGTTTTACTGTGTTCGCAATGACGGGATGGGTAAACGAGCAAAACTTGAATTTTTAATAAGTTTCCGATGAAAAAAGGTTTAACAGGTTTATTTTTGTTTTTATTCTTTGGTTTGGATGCGGTATGCCGGGATATTTATATTCCGGATAGGGAATTTAAGGCTTTTCTGGTAGCGCATTTCGACACTGATAACGACGGTGAAATCTCGGAGATTGAAGCAAAAGCGGTTACACGGATGAAATTCCCGACCGAAAATATTTCTTCTATTGAAGGAATCGCATATTTTACGGAACTGGAGGAATTGGACTGTTCGCCGGCAAACCCGTTCGGTAGAGGCAAGCTTACTTCATTTGATATAAGCCGTAACCGGATGCTTCGAAAACTGTATTGCTACAATAACCTGCTGGATACGCTTGACATTAGTCATAATCCGTTGTTGACAGACCTGAATTGCCGGAATAATAAGATAAAGACGCTCGACGTCGGCCATAACCTGTTGTTGGAAGAATTGATTTGCGATGATAACGAGATAGATTCGCTTGACGTCGGTCGGTGTGAATCGCTGACGTACCTTAGTTGTAGCCGGAATATGCTTGCGTCGTTAAATATTGGCGCATGTGTGATATTGCGTTTTCTGGACTGCTCGGGAAACCTCCTGACCACGCTTGATGTCGGCAGTAATCCTGCTTTGTGGAAAATGAACTGTTCACATAATCGGTTGACAAAACTGAATGTGATCCGTCAGGCGAATCTTAGCGATCTTGATTGTGGGAGTAACCGCATTGATACGCTCGACATTAGTCACAATGCCGCCTTGACCGAATTGGAATGTAGCATAAATAAACTGACGGCGCTCGACGTGAGCCGTAACGGGAATCTGAAAAATTTGTACTGTAACGCCATGCCGACGTTACAATCCGTTTATTTCAATCAGGATAACGATCTCCGCAAAATAAGCTATTCGAAAGAGACAACCGTTCTTTATGCTGTTGATAAAACCGGTATTGCCCGGATTACCGTTTTTGAACGGGAAGAAGAGTTGCTTACGATGGTAACTCCGGATGAGCCGGCAAAGAAACGTCGTATGAAAGGTGCTTCGGACGATGCTGCACGTGCCGGGCACAGAAATGCGGAACGGCACACATATACGGACGAAGAAATAAGCGAATCGGAAAGAAAAAAACGGGAAGTGCGCCGAATGGCCGAAGCCAATCGCCATTATGCTGAGATTAAGCGTGCGGAGAAAGATGCAAAGCGTGAAGAATTGCGTTCGTTTGCAGGCAACATATCATTTCCCGATTCGGCTTTTAATGCTTATGCCGTATCAAATTTTGACACGAATGGCGACGGTTTTGTTTCCGGACCGGAGGCGAGAGCGGTTAAAGCAGTCGATTGCCCGGATATGGAAATATCGTCGCTCGAAGGAATCGCATACTTCACATCGCTCGAGACGCTCGTATGTTGCCGGAACAGGATTACGGAACTGGATCTGAGTTTTAATCCGTCGCTTGCGATGCTTGATTGCAGCCGTAACAAGTTGAATCGGCTCGATGTGGAGGAAAATCAGCTGTTGACAAGCCTGCGTTGTTCGAATAATAATCTGGTCGTTATAAATGTCGGCAAAAATATTTCGTTGACGGAATTGCGTTGCGGTTCGGTGCGTCTTATAGAACTTGACGTAAGTAATAATACGAAATTAACGACGCTGGAATGTGGCAATAATCACCTTGAAATGCTTGATTTGAACCGGAATCTTTCCCTCGATACCCTTATATGCAACGATAACAGGCTGAAAGGCGTATCCGTAGGGCATCTCAGCCAGCTTGCGCGACTTGATTGCAGCGGAAACCAGATGGAAAATATCCTCGTTTCCCGCAATAAGGCCCTGAAGGAACTTAACTGTAGTGATAACCGGATAGCGTCAATTGATGTTTCCGAAAATCAAATGCTCGTAACGCTCAATTGCGGTAATAATTTTCTGACATACGTCGACCTGACGAAAAACCGTCTGCTGGAAAATTACTATTGCTATGGTAACAGAATGGAACGTATCGACGTCAATGAGATACCTTCGATGAAGCATCTCAGATGTATGAATAATCCTATGACGGAGATAGACATACGTACACATCCTTCGTTGAAAATAGTGGAGCTTGCCCCGATGCCCTCGTTGAAAATTTTACATTGCAAAAGTCTTTTCGCGTATACTTCTCTGGTGTATCCTTATACGACCAGGGTGGCTTTGGGTAAAGGCGGCAATTAAAGGTAAATATCTATGATGACAGACAATATAAAGGAAAACCGGTTGAGATCATATATTATGCTGCTGTTTGCGGCGGCATGTTTTATGGTTTTTGCTCCGGGATGTTCGGATAAGGACGATGACATGACAGATCCTGAAGTCCCGGAGATCCCCGATGAGCCGGACAATATTTCATGGGAAATACTTAAAGAATATTCGTTTGACGATCTGGAAGGTATGGAAAGGAACCTTACCGGTAATTCCCTGTTGAGTTTTCTGGGTATAACCGGAAGTCAGGCAAAGTATGAAGGCAATGTGCAGGTACGCGTTTATAAGGTAACGGTAAAGACGGATTATGCCGGTGCGGGGAAAATAAATCTGTCGGGGATCCTGATCGTTCCCCCGCCGGAAGAGGGGCGTAAGTGCCGTCAGGTTATCGCGCCTCCCTATACTTATGTGATGAAAAACAACGCGCCTACGTTGCGGGTGGCGGATGATAACCTTGATTCATACCTGATGTTCTGGCTGCTTGAAGGCTATCATCACGGTTATGCGGTGATGATACCCGATTATCCGGGTTTCGGCGATTCTTACGGGCAGTGTTCTATTCCTTACGTCGAAAAAGAGGCGATGGTGCGCACGACGATCGAATACGTGGAAGCTGCCCGGTCGGTGCTCGTAAAGGAAAAATATGACAGGAAGGACGGATTCATCATATCGGGATATTCGCTTGGCGCCTATGTGTCGATTCAGCTGGCGCGCGAGTTTGAGACAGACACATCCGTTAAAGACAGGGATGTCGATTTGCTTATTACGGGAGGATCTCCCTGTGATCTGCTTCACGAGGCCAGCCTGATACGCGCCTCCGAAAATATTCCTCAGCCTTACCTGCTTCCTCTGGCGTTGCTGGGCTACAAAAACAACGGCTATCCGCACCTTCTGATGACGGATTACCTGAAAGAACCTTATGCGTCCGGGACGGCAGTCTACCTGGACGGACAGCATGGTGATTTCGAGGATTTTTTTGCGAAAAAGACTTCGGAACTGTTTACCGGAAATTTCCTGAAAAATGAAGGAATGGACGAAATAAATAAGATACTTGACGACAATAGCGTGAAACCCTGGAAGAACAGATGTAGGTTTGTTATGACCCACGGGACGAATGATGAAACCGTCTATCATGCGCAGGCGAAAAGCTTTGCGGAGGAGCAGCGCAGATATGGAGGAAGCGTATTTTTTACCGATACTCCCGGAACGCATACGGGCGCCGGTATATGGTTTTTTATAAAACTGTATGCCGAACTGAATATTTTGTGATTTTTGTGCGTGCTGTATTGTTGTTGTGATAAAAATCCTTATATTTGTAATCAATTTCTTAAACCGGATGATGTTAATGTAGCTGGAGTTATGCATTTAAATTTAATCACTAAAAAAATACGGACGATATGGATTTTTCAAATATTACGATTGAAAATATTGTTTTGGTCGGCTCGCTGCTGTTGTTTGTCAGCATTATAGCCGGGAAGACGGGCTACAGGTTCGGAGTGCCGACACTGGTATTGTTCCTGGCCGTCGGCATGATATTCGGACACGACGGCGTGGGGCTGGAGTTTTCAAGTCCTAAAACGGCGCAGTTGATCGGAGTTCTGGCGCTGAATATTATTCTGTTTTCCGGCGGTATGGATACGAAGTTTACGGAAATAAAGCCCATCCTGCCGCAAGGTGTCATCCTGGCTACGTTCGGTGTCCTGTTTACGGCGCTGATTACGGGAGTTTTCATCTACTTTATTACCCGGCACGCCTTTACGGCCATATCATTCTCGTTCCTGGAGGCAATCCTTCTGGCGTCCGTAATGTCGTCGACGGATTCGGCTTCGGTCTTTGCGATCCTGGGGGCGAAAGGACTGGTACTGAAAGAGCGCCTCCGTCCGCTGCTCGAGCTTGAGAGCGGCAGCAACGACCCGATGGCATACCTGCTGACAATTACCTTCATCCAGTGGATACAGATCGGGGAGGGGAGCCTCTGGTCCGTCGCCCTGACGTTCGTCCTGCAACTCGTCATAGGAGCGGCGCTGGGCTATCTGCTCGGACGCCTGGCCGTGCGGCTGATAAACAGGATTAATATTGATAACATGTCGCTGTATCCGGTGCTGCTGCTGACGCTGGTGTTCATCATCTTCTCGATAACGAACTATCTCCAGGGTAACGGGTACCTGGCCGTGTATATCAGCGGACTGGTCGTCGGCAACGCCAAATTCATACATAAGAAGACGTCCAAAAAGTTCATGGACGGCATGACGTGGCTTTTCCAGATCGTCATGTTCCTGACGCTGGGGCTGCTCGTCAACCCGTCGGCCCTGCTGCCGATCGCGGGCATCGGCCTTGCCATCGGCTTCTTCATGATCTTCGTGTCGCGTCCGATAGCCGTCTGGCTGTGCCTGGCGCCGTTCCGAAAGATGTCGTACAATGCGAGGCATTATATCTCGTGGGTAGGCCTGCGCGGTGCGGCGCCCATCCTGTTTGCCACCTATCCGCTGACGTCGGACGTTCACGTCGGGGAAATCATCTTCAACATCGTCTTCTTCGTCACCCTGATGTCGCTGCTGATACAGGGCACGACCGTTCCTGCGGTAGCGCGATGGCTCGGCCT
>JAISEJ010000215.1 GCA_031264155.1 Tannerella sp.
AAATATTGTTGCATATCTTATTTTTAGTCCCTACTTTTGCGGTTTAGGGACTAAGATTTTTGATATGGATATTAAAAGAAAATGCCTATTTTTTCTTGATAAAGAAGGAAACGAAAAAGACGGCTATAAGCCGGATGCGAAGGTGCGGATGCGTATCAGATACAATAAAGATACCATTGTTGCATTCAATGTCGGTTATCGTGCGGATTTGTCAAAATGGATTACAGAAGCTCAAAGGTGTAAAACGGGTACAACGCATGGTAAAAAGAAAGTTGCCGCGACAGAGATTAATAATGAAATTCAGCGTTTGGAAAAATTGACGGATGATGTTTTCAAAACGTTTGAAGTACGGAATCACATGCCGACTGCAGATGAATATCGAGAAACATTCAACAGGAAAAATGCAAGAGCAGTCGGATTACCGGAAATACCCGACAAGAAAACATTTTTTGATTTTTTTGACGAGTTTACAACAACCGTATCTATACATAATCAGTGGACGATACGTACAACACAAAAGTTTCAGGCATTGCGAAAACATCTGTATGAAAATAATCCATCGTTGGAATTATTGAATTTGTCTGAAATAAATTTGCATGATTTTAAACAATATTTGCATGATAAAAAATATAAAAAATATCGGAACACAACTATTGCAAAACAAATCGCCTGTATTCGCTGGTTTTTGCGTTGGGCTTTTTCAAAAGGGTATTACGCTGGAACGCTGCACGAGTCGTTCAAACCGAAACTGAAAGGGACTGACGGTAACAGTAAGGAAGTGATTCATCTAACCTGGGAAGAATTGATGCATTTGTTCGATTTCAAAATATCCGAAACCAAACAGTATCTTGCCCGTGTCCGGGATGTGTTTTGTTTCCTTTGTTTCACCGGATTACGCTATTCGGATGTGGACAAATTGAAACGCTCCGACATCAAACAAAAGCATATTGAGGTGGTAACACAAAAAACGGTTGATGGACTTAAAATCGAACTTAACAAATACAGCAGGGCAATATTGGACAAATATTCTGACAGCCAATTTGAGGATGATAAAGCCTTGCCTGTGGTGTCGAACGCTAAAATGAACGAATATTTAAAAGAATTGGGCAAAATAGCTGAAATAAACGAACCTCAAAGGATAGTATATTTCAAAGGAAATCAAAGATATGAAGAAGTTTATCCGAAGCATGACCTGCTGACAACACATTGTGGCCGGCGAACATTTATCGTGAATGCCCTGTATTTGGGTATTCCTGCGGAGGTTGTCATGAAATGGACTGGACATAGCGATTACAACGCTATGAAACCCTATGTAAAAATTGTAGATGCTTTGAAAGAAAGCGAAATGGATAAGTTCAACAGAAAATAAATATGTTTGTGATATTTTTATGATAATACATGAAGTCCGTTTATGAATCCATAACATCACTGTCAGCCACCTATGACCTTCTGAACCGTCTGTGGAAAAACGATACCTGTTCGCTGGACAGGTATCAGGCACTCAGGCAGGAAGAATACAAAAAGGCTTTTGATACGCTGAATCAGTTCCGTTTTGAAGAATTGATTTTGCAGATAGTTTCGGAAAGCCTGAACAGAGCTGTTTTAGTGCGTTTACAGGCGCTTATCAAAAACTGCATCAGGATATACGAATCAAAGGAAAACATTTTCAATGGGCTGGATTTTCTTGCATTGTGCAGAATAGATGAACAGGAAGAATTTGCCGACCGGTTTGCCTTGTTGCAGCAAGACCTGAAAGATATTCAGGAATATGAATATCCGAGTGAACAGGAAAAACAGATGCTTTTAGCTGAAACACGACAGGAAATCAACGGGCTGCAAAACGAGAAAGCCGATTATGTACGTGAAAGAAAATGGATTGTCAACAACTATTATTCAGAAATATATCAAATCAGCAAATCATACCTAAATATCATTTGCGATTATTTTCCCAGGAAAGAAGAAAAAACGGCAAACGTCCAGGAAACGGCAACACCTGTACCAATCAATGAAATAGCACCCGAAATTGAGATAGCGCCCGATATGATTTTCAGGGCAAGAATGTACGAACGCTTTCTATTGCTGGAACAGAAACTAATCAGCGATCAATACCTGAATGAAAACCTGCGCTGGGTTTCCGCTCACGGGAACAAAAAAGCGGATATAAAAAGCCTTATTATTTTCCTTACCGGGCTACAAGCAAGTAACTATTTCCTACCCAACAGAGACTCGAAAATCAAACAGTATTTTGAAACCCGGTATCACATCAAAATCGGCCAGAATTTTGAGCGGAAACGGCGGGAAACGCTTGCAGGCGATTACAAAGTCATATTCCATGATTATCCGTTTTAATCATTAGCTACGGTCGTACTACGATTTTGAAAAACGGAATATCATCGTAAATCGCTAATTGTCAATACTTACATTTCCGGCCAACTACGATTGCCGGACTGCCCGACAGATAACCCATAGCTTTGCATTGTTCGAACAAAAGGCCGAAGTACAAGGCTGATGTTTCATTTCAAAACTTTGGTTATCATGAATTATAATGAAGATTTAAGAAAAAAGCCTTTATGGCAAATGACGGGTGAAGAATTTCTTCAACTCTATCAAACTGCGGGACATCAGGAAGTGCAGCAGTCTGCCTGCAATCCCGCTAAAAAGTATGTTTATGGGATACACGGCATTTCCCAACTGTTCGGGTGCAGCATCCCGACAGCGCACCGTATCAAAAAAGGCGGGAAGATTGATAAAGCCATTACCCAAATCGGGCGCAAAATTATTGTCGATGCCGACCTTGCCCTCGAACTGGCAGGGCGCAAAACAGGAGGGCGGAAATGATGGTGGGACAAGCAAATAATCGGGAAACCACCATTCTGTGGCAAGCATCCCGCCTGACACTCACCGGCGAATACGTTGTCGCGCCTGAAATTCTTCGCGTACACGGCTCGGCCATCGGGACGCTGGGCAATTTCAGCGCATCCATCGGCAAGGCGAAAAGCAAGAAAACATTCAATGTATCGGCTATTGTCGCCGCTGCATTGAAGAACGGAACAGTTTTGCAATATGCCGCCGAGTTGCCCGAAAATAAACGGAAAATCCTGTACGTGGACACCGAGCAAAGTCCCTACCACTGTCAAAAAGTGATGAAACGCATTGTCCGCATGGCGGGACTGCCTTTGGATAAAGAGCCTGAAAACCTTGATTTCCTTGCGTTGCGCAGACATACACCCGAAATCAGGATAGCGATTGTGGAAGAAGCCATTTATCATACACAGGATTTGGGATTAGTTATTATCGACGGTATCCGCGACATGGTGTACGACATCAACAGTCCGGGCGAATCAACCAAAATTATTTCCAAGCTGATGCAGTGGACTGATGAACGGCAAATTCACATCCATACTATTTTGCACCAGAACAAGGCGGACGAAAACGCACGCGGACACATTGGTACGGAATTGAACAACAAGGCCGAAACGGTACTGGAGGTCGCCAAAGACAAATTCGATGGCAACATAAGTACGGTTCAGGCTGTCCACATCCGGGCGATGGACTTCCAGCCGTTTGCGTTCCGCATCAATGATGACGCCTTGCCGGAATTAGTCGAGGAATACAGTTTTGATAAAACCAAAACCGAATCCCGGTTCTTTGACTATTCCGAATTGAAGGACGGGCAGCACCGGCAGGCATTGGAAGCCGCGTTTTCCGAATCGGGAGAATACGGTTACAGCGACCTGGTGAAAGCCCTCAAGCGGGGATATACGGCGATTGGGTGCGCGTATGGCGAAAACAGGCTTGTAAAGCTGAAAACCTTTCTGGAAAACAAGCGCATGATAGTGAAGGACGGCAAAAAGTACAGGTTTAATCCCGAATATCACTATTGAAAGTCGCTTTACTCTGCTTTGGGTGCATAGATAATAGAGTAAAGTAAAGCGTTCGTCAGCGGGCGGTAAAAGCGCTTTACTTTACTCTGTACTCTACATATACGCAGTAAAGTAAAGTCTTTTATATCCCTGTTTTCTTTTCGCTTCAAATATTTTACCGGCGAAAAGAAAAAGACTAATAATAAACTTTTAAAAATCAACAAAATGAACATTCAGGAAACAAAAAGCATCGTTTTGGCAGATTATCTGCAATCATTGGGAGTCGTACCCTGCAAGCGGCAGGGTAACAACTTATGGTACTATTCACCGTTCCGTGAAGAAAAAGAGCCTTCGTTTAAGGTCAATCTTTCCCGCAATGAATGGTACGATTTCGCGCTGGGTAGGGGTGGGAACATCCTCGACTTCGTGATGGAACAGCACGGTACGGACAGTGTTTCGCACGTTCTTCAAATCATTGCCGGGAAAGCTCCCGCCATTGCGCCCGCCGGCTCTTTTTCTTTTCGCCCGCATGAATCTTTACCCGCGTTCGAGGATATACACATCCAAACTTTGAGTAATCCTGCATTACTGCAATACCTTCAAGAGCGAAACATCCGTATTCCCTTTGCCGAGCAGGTTTGTAAGGAAATACACTTTACCGCCAACGGCAAACGCTATTTTGCCATCGGTTTTGAAAACGATTTGGGCGGGTACGAACTTCGCAATAAATACTTTCAGGGTTGCCTGTCGCCAAAAGGCATTACCGGCATCAAAAACGGAAACGACACATGCTGTGTATTCGAGGGGTTTATGGACTACCTTTCGTACCTCGCCCTGAAAGAAAAGCATCATCCCGGAAACCCGAACATTGTAAAAGAACGGGATTATATTATTCTGAACTCTGTCGCCAACCTGCCAAAAGCCTTAGACATCATCGAAAGTTACGAGGCTAACTACTGTTATTTAGACAATGACAAAGCGGGTACACGCGCATGGCTTGCCATCAGCGACCGGTGCGGAGTGAAAGCGTCCGACCAGTCCGTACATTATCGCGGGTACAAGGATTTGAACGATTACCTGTGCGGCAGGAAAATGGAACAGACACAACAGAAAAAGCGCGGCATGAAGTTGTAGCTCCGGTGACGTCCCAGCGGAATTTTGAAAAATTCCGTAGATTTTTAGGGCATTTTCTTAACGCTCCGTTTCACTGCACTAAAAATGCCCTAACAGGCCAAGGGGAAGCCCCTTTGGAAACCCCGCGCAAAGCGATGTAAGCCGACTAAACTTTAAACAAAAATTTATTCACAAAAATAATCAAAAATGGGATTTGCAGTACTTCATTTGAATAAGGCGTCGGGCAACGATGCAGCCATGACCGCACACATTGAGCGGACAATCGAGCCGAAAAACGCGGATAAAAGCCGTACACACCTGAACCGGGAATTGATACCGTTTCCCGATGGAATAACCAGCCGCACGGACGCCATACGGCATAGAATAGAAACCGCAGGCATCACCCGTAAGATTGGCCATAATCAGGTTCGGGCAATACGTGTCATGCTATCGGGAACGCACGACGACATGAAACGGATTGAAGAAGCGGGAAAGCTCAATGATTGGCGCTACGATAATGTGAACTGGCTAAAGCAAACGTTTGGCGGAGACAATCTTGTATCGGCTGTTTTGCATTTAGACGAAAAAACGCCCCACATCCATGCAACGGTTGTACCGGTTGTTTTGGGTGAAAGGCGCAAAGCCAAAACCGGAAAATCCGCCGAAGGCAAAAAGAAATACAAAAAGAAGAATCCAAACGCCGCCCGCCTGTGTGCCGATGATGTGATGGCAAGGGACAAGCTCAAATGCTATCAGGACAGTTATGCCCTGGCGATGGCAAAATACGGCCTGCAACGGGGTATCGAGGGTTCGGAAGCAAGGCACGTTACCACGCCGCAGTATTACAGGGAACTGTATTTGCAGAATAAAAACCTGAAAGAAGGTATTGAAATATTGCAGGAGCAGGAAACGGAAGCCCGACAGGAATTGTCCCGCATCAAAGGCGCTATAAAAACCGAAAAGCTGAAAAGTTCGGCTGTGGATGTGGCAACATCGGCAATAGAGGGAATCGGTTCGGTTTTAGGTGCTTCAAAGGTAAAAAGGCAACAGCAGGAAATCGAGGAACAGAAATCGGAAAACGCCTCACTTAAAACAGAAATCAAAACCCTGAAACAGCAAATCCAAATGAATGAGGGCGAACATGCCAAAGTTACAGACAAGCTTCGTCAGGAATTGGAAAAGATATACGCCCTGTTTCCAAAGATAAAAGAATTGTTGTGCATCGAAAACCTTTGCCGGCATCTGGGGTTCAGCGAAAGCATGACAGGCGAGATTTTGAAAATGAAGCCCGTCGGGTTCAGGGGGAAACTGTATTCAGCCGAGTACAGGCGGCATTTTGAAACGGAACATTCCGTTGCTGAAATCAAGCCTTCGACAAGCGAGCCGGATAAGCTCCGGCTGACGATTGACGGGGTTGGCGATGTGGGGTGGTTCAGGCAGAAAAACAGGGAGTTTTTGCAAAAGATGGGGATAAATGTGGGGCAGGAATCAGGAAGGGGTAAAGGAATTAAGTTATAGATGATGAAAAAATGACTACAAATAGTTTTTACGGGTAAAAACCCGCAATAAGTTGTATATTTGCGGCGAGTTTAAGACACTTTAGTCAAAGTAAACAATATAAGTATGTAGATATAATGGGCAAGATATTGGATTACATACAGCAGTCGGGCAATGGTAAATATCAGTGTTACAAGACGAAAAAATTGTCGTTAGATACAAACGATAACGATACAATTGCATATAACTATGATGATAAAACCGTTGTACAGGCTACCAAAAGCGTTTTTGCCGAAACAGACCGAAGTCGGCAAGGTGTAATTTCTTTGCGTAGTTTGTTAAACGGCAACGTTATACCGCCGCCAATTTTCCGCTATTTCTTAGATGGCTCACGCCATACTTACAAAGTTGATGATATTGCCATAGGTAAAAAGATTTTCCCCATTGTTGCAGGTCAAATCATTGTTGGTTGCTGCGAACGCAAAGACCGAGACACTTTCAAAAAATTTGGCAAGTTTTTACGGGTATAAACTATCAAAATATTTGGATTTTTCCGAATAAAAATATGAATATAAATGGTTGATATTATTAAAAATAGCATTGATAAATTTGAAACGGGATATGTCTTCACCGTTAATGATTTTAATTTGGCGGTTGAAAGCCATAGAAATGTCAATAAAATGCTCAATGCATTTGTTGCAACGGGCTATTTGCGCAAATTAGCGAAAGGAAAATTTTACAAACCACAAATAAGTAAATTCGGTGAGCTGTCTCCCGATACATATCAAATTGTAAAAGATTTAATACAGAAGAACGGTAAACTAATCGGCTACATTACAGGATATTCCGCTTTTAACGATTTTGCACTTACCACACAAGTACCCGCCGTTTTGGAGATTGGAATGCGAAAAGAGAAAAAAGCCATTGTTCGCGGCATCTATCGCATTCGTTTCATACGGCAGGAAAATACGATTACAAAAGAAAATATTCCGCTTTTGCGTTTGCTTGACTGTTTGCGTTTTTTTAAAAATATACCCGACACAACATCCGATGATGCCTGTCGTCGTTTGATGTTCTTGACAGGGAAACTGAACAAACAGGAAGTATTCAGGATTAAAAAACTGGCTCTGAAATACGCACCGCAGGCAATCGCGCTTTTGGGAGCAATGCTTGAAACAATGAATCCACAGGAAGATACGGATATGTTACTAAAAAAACTTAATCCGTTAACAACCTATAAACTTGACATATCCAACGAGATTTTACCAACGCAAAAAAAATGGCATATCCAATGAATTTACATGCTAATGTACAGTACTTTACGGAACTGATTCGGCTAACAGCAACACATTTTAGTATTGCCCCTGAATTTGTAGAAAAAGATTATTGGATTACACTTATCCTTAACAGGTTGGCGCAATCTTCGCATGTCGGTAGCGTAGTTTTCAAAGGCGGGACTTCGCTTACGAAAGGCTACCGTATCATCAATCGCTTTTCGGAAGATATTGATGTTGCCCTGCTTGACGAAAAATTGACGGGTAATGCCCTGAAAACCAAAATCCGAAAAATTGAAAAGGATATTACTGCCGAGCTGACGGAAATTGTTGAACCGGGCGTAACCCGCAAAGGTTCGGTATATCGGAAATCGTTGTTTCAGTATCCGAGCAACATAAACAGTCGTCTTGTGACAAATATTCAAAAGCGTGTCATTGTAGAAATCAATTCGTTTGCAAATCCATATCCTTTTGTACAACAGGAAATCACCTCGTTTATTGCAGAATTTCTAACGGAAACCTATCAAACAGAAGCGATACGGGAATTTGGGTTACAGCGATTTCCATTGAACATTCTTGACAAACGCCGTACGATGCTTGAAAAGCTGATGTCGCTCATCCGTTTCTCATTTGCGGAAAATCCGTCAAAAGAATTGGCAAAAAAAATCCGTCACTTTTACGATTTGTATTATCTGGCAAACGATATAGAATGTGCAACATATATTCAATCCGCCAAATTTCAGAAAGATTTATCCGAATTGCTCATCCATGACCAGCAAGAATTTAACGAGCCGAAAGGCTGGCAAACAAAAACTGTCAATGCTTCCCCTTTGAGAAAAGATTTTCCGACTTTATGGGCAAATTTACGCTCAACCTATCAAAATGAACTGGTACTGTTGGCATTTTCAGAGATTCCCAATGAACGGCTGGTCGCGGAAAGTTTTATGAAGATAATAAGGTATGATATGAGGTAAAAACATTCGACCTTACATTTTAGGGTGTAAAATAGGGTGAAAATTATATTTATTGCTGATAATCAATATTTATTAAAGAGAGAGAGAAGCCAAACTTTGGAAATAACTAATTCAGCCTTTTTATGACCACCCCAAAATAAAAAGGGACTGATTAGTCCCTTTTTTAGTCCTCTTTTACCACAACTCACTGGCAATCAATAATCTTTGTAGTCCGTAGGGGATTCGAACCCCTATGGCAAGAATGAAAATCTTGAATCCTAACCCTTAGATGAACGGACCATTTGATGTTGAAGACCTTTTTAGAAAAAGGCGGGGCAAAGGTAATGCTAATTTTGATATTAGCAACACCCAGCCGAAAAAAAATAATGTTTTTTAAATCTTTTTTAATGACCGGCTCAATTCACTATTCCACGAACAGCGCCAATCCTTTCAGGTATTCACCTTCGGGATGATAGATGTTTATTGGGTGGTCAGCTGGTTGGGTCAATTGATGGATGATTCGTACCTGACGCCCGGCAATTGCTGCAGCCGAAAATATTGCCGAGCGAAATTGCTCCCTGGTCACCACTTGTGAACACGAAAAACTGAAATAGATGCCACCGGGACGGATGGCAGCGAGCGCTTTTGCGTTCAGCCGCTTGTAGGCTTGTAAAGCATTTTTGAGTGCGTGCTGATTCTTGGCAAAGGCCGGCGGGTCTATGATCATCAGGTCGTATACAGGCTGCATCCCGTTCAGGAAGTCAAAACAGTCACTCACAATACCTTGGTGATTGGCAACATCAGGAAAGTTAAGCGATACATGACGGTTGGCCGCGTCAATTGCCTTTTGCGAAACATCCACCGTATGCACTTCCCTGGCGCCGCCACTCAATGCATAAACCGAAAATGCGCCCGTGTAGCCGAACATATTCAGTACAGTCCGGTCTTTGGCATACTGTTCCACCAAGTAGCGGTTCTCCCGCTGGTCAATAAAAAATCCCGTTTTTTGACCGCTTTCCCAATCGGCTACAAAGCGATGTCCGTGTTCGGCAAAAATTGAATCATTGGGCTTTTTCCCGTAAAGATAACCGTTTGTGGTTTCGCTTCGTGCAAACAGAGTAGCTCCGCTCTTGTCATATACTGCGGTTAGTCGTCCATTGTATATTTCCATCACCAATGCGGCAACCAATTCACGCTGACGGTACATTCCTGCGGTATGCGCCTGTATCACCGCCGTGCGCCCGTAAATATCGATGATCAATCCCGGAAAGCCGTCGCCTTCACCGTGAACTAAACGATAAGCCGTAGTTTCCGGATTTCCGGCCAGATCTATGTTTTGGCGCAGAGTATATGCTTTTTGCAGTTTATATTTCCAGAAAGTTTTGTC
>JAISEJ010000112.1 GCA_031264155.1 Tannerella sp.
GTGTTGATACAAGAGACAAATCTGCAGAAAATAGCCGAAGGGTTTTATAACGATACCTATTTTTTCGACCAAAACGCTTGTTCTGCCCCACATCTGATTATATGGACAGGCGATACGGCGAATATCGGAATAGCGCAACAAAAATTTTGGGATGCAGTTTATGAAGAAGCAAAAAAGAAATATCGCTTACAAACCATACAGGCGATTGATAAACTGACCGCTTTTTACCGGCAAGCGATTAATATGCTTGTTCATAAAACAGATACACAATATGACAACATTTTGGTAAGGATTCAATTGAAAACCTTACCTCCAAACATTTATGAATTTCGTTGTACAGGCGGTTATTTTTCCGAATATATCGCCGCTTCATTGAAAGATATAACTGCTGTTATTAATAACAGATACCAGACTCTAGCGCACTATGGATATGAGAAAGATGTTTTGCGGCAATTTGTTATCGAAAACCGTTTGACGGGCATTGACCGTATTGTCCCTATCGGATCCACTACCGATTTCACCCTGACATGGGATGGCTATAATTTAATCAGCGCTCTTTCGAGAGTCTGCACAATATTATAGATATTCTTAATCAGAGTGAAAGACAAAAAAACAACTGTCACAAACTTACATTGAATTATTTCACTCTATGATTCAATCGCCATGCAAGTAAAAATATCCAAAAATAATCCCGAACAACAAAAGCAGGAACCTACTTTAAAAGAAAAAACCGCGAAAGGGTTATTCTGGGGAGGAATGGGGAATATCATACAACAAAGCATTGGCATGGTTTTCGGCATTGTCATTGCACGTATTCTTTCACCTGACGACTATGGATTGATCGGAATGTTAGCTATATTTATCGCCATAGCGAATACAATTTTAGACAGTGGTTTTACTGTTGCGTTAACAAACAAAAAAGAGATTAGGCTCGAAGATTATAATGCGGTATTTTGGTTTAGCGTATTTGTCGGAATAATAATGTATGTCATATTATTTTTTACAGCGCCATTCATAGCTCATTTTTACGGGAAACCGGAATTAACTAATTTATCAAGGTTGCTTTTTCTAAGTTTCTTGATAGGAAGTGCAGGGTTTGCTCATCATGCGATGCTTTTCAAGAAACTAATGGTTAAAGAACGTGTAAAGATTGATATTATAGCAGTTTTCGTATCCAGTGTTATCAGTTTGGTCTTGGCACTAAATGGTTTTGCATATTGGGGATTAGCCGTACAGTCGATACTATATATAAGTACTATGGTTATTCTTCGATGGTATTACTGTCCGTGGAGGCCAACGTTCAACTTTGATTTTAAACCCATAAAGGCGATGATTGGATTTAGTTCAAAACTGTTTTTTACACATATCTTTGGTCAAATCAGTAACAATTTGCTAACAGTCATTATTGGAAAATCATACGGCGAATGGCAAACCGGTCTTTATACACAAGGATATAAATGGATGACACTGGGAAATAACGTTGTTTGTGGTATGATAAATTCTATAGCCCAGCCTGTATTTGTAGAAGCAAATGAAGATAAAAAAAGGCAATTGCAGATATTCCGGAAAATGGTACGTTTTGGTGCTTTTATTTCCTTTCCGGTATTGTTTGGATTAGCTTTTATTGGAAAAGAATTTATCTTGATTACGGTTGGAGAAAAATGGTTGGGAAGCGTACCTATTCTGCAACTATTTTGTATATATGGGGGCTTGAATTATACTTGGACACTGTATTACCAATTGTTGATAGCATGTGGTAAGTCAAAAATAATAATGAAATATTCCATTACAGTATCTATACTTCTTCTTGTTGTGGTTTTATTTATGGCAAAATATGGAATTTTATATATGCTTGGAGCTTATTTGATAACATATTTAATAAGTCTTGGAGGTTGGCATTATTTTGCCGGCAAACAAATAAATTTAAAGCTAGTTCATGTATTAAAAGATATTTTCCCCTATTTACTGACAACAGCAGGCTGTTTCTTTATCGCATGGATATTGACACAAAATATTCAAAATATATATATTCTTTGCGGTTCCAAAATACTTATAGTGGCTACACTTTACATATTGATTATGAATTATAGCGGGTCTATCATATTCAGGGAAAGCCTTGGTTTTTTATTAAAGCAAAAGGAAAAACAATGACAAAAGTTATTATCGGCAAGGGATTAGCTTCTCGTATATCAGGTATCAGGAGAGATACACCGACACAAAATAAAACTAAGAAATATGATAGATTTAAGCATTTATAAAGGTAAAAAAGTGTTTGTAACTGGGCATACAGGATTTAAAGGTTCGTGGTTATGTCAGTTGTTGCATGAATTAGACGCCGAGGTGTACGGATATGCATTGAATCCACCGACAAACCCTTCGTTATACGAGGTCGCAAAAGTCGACAAATTAGTTACTTCGTATATTTCCGATGTGAGAGACTACGATACATTATACAACATTCTATCGGTTGTACAACCGGACATAATAATCCACATGGCAGCACAGCCATTAGTCAGAGATTCATACAAAAATCCGATAGATACATATTCCATAAATGTAATGGGGACAGTAAATTTACTGGAAGCTATCCGGCATACAAAATCAGTGAAAGCAGTCGTAAATGTTACTACCGATAAATGTTACGAAAATAAAGAATGGATATGGGGATATCGTGAAAATGAACCTATGGGAGGCTATGATCCATACTCTAACAGTAAAGGCTGTTCCGAGCTGGTAACATCGTCGTTTCGCAATTCGTTTTTCAATCCCTCGGATTATGGAAAAACACATCAAGTAGCTTTAGCGTCGGCACGCGCAGGGAATGTCATCGGAGGAGGAGACTGGGCGGAGGACCGTTTGATTCCCGACTTTATCCGCGCAATTGGGAATGGAGAAAAAGTAAAAATCCGTAGCCCGCATGCTATTAGACCCTGGCAGCATGTTTTAGAGCCGTTATCGGGTTATCTGACATTAGGAGCAAAATTATTGACCAATGGTTGCCAATATGCGGAAGGGTGGAATTTCGGACCGGACGATTTGGACGCCAAACCCGTGGAATGGATTGTCAATAAGATATGTACACTATGGGGTGATGGCGCCGCTTATGAGATAGATCCAAATCCGCAACCTCATGAAGCTACTTACCTGAAATTGGATTGCTCGAAAGCAAAAACACGATTAGACTGGTATCCGAAATGGGATATTAATACAGCAATTAATAACATTGTAGAATGGACAAAAGCCTATAACCAAGGCGCTAATATGCGTTCTTTTTGCAAAAGACAAATACAACAATATATTTCAACCGTTTCTAATTAATCATTCAATGGAAGATATAAAAAGTTTACGTCAGGAAATTATAGCAAAGACAGTCGAGTATTATCAACTTAAATTCGCTCAAAAAGAATTTATCCCGGGTAAAACCCGTGTAAATTATGCAGGAAGAGTGTTTGACGAAAAAGAATTGGTAAATGCGGTAGATGCATCCCTTGACTTTTGGCTAACGGAAGGCCGGTTTTCGGAAGAATTTTCCGAAAAAATTTCCGATTTCCTGGACATTGACCATGTTTTACTAACCAATTCCGGCTCATCGGCAAATCTGTTGGCCCTTTCCGCTCTGACTTCCGAAAAATTGGGAGACAGACGGTTAAAACCGGGAGACGAAGTGATCGCCGTAGCTGCCGGATTTCCGGCAACAGTAACGCCTATTGTCCAATGCGGATTGATACCCGTGTTTGTGGATGTTGATATTCCTACCTATAATATAGATCCGGAGCAATTAAGGAAAGCTATATCTCCAAAGACAAAATGTATTTTTCTTGCCCATACCCTTGGTAACCCTTTTAATCTGGATGTTGTGATGGAATTAGTCGAACAATATAACTTATGGGTAATTGAAGATAATTGTGACGCTTTCGGAAGTAAATACAGAGAGAAATACACCGGAACATTCGGTCATCTCTCAACTATCTCTTTCTATCCGGCCCATCATATAACAACCGGCGAAGGAGGAGCGGTCGTAACCAATGATCCTCAGTTGGCTAAATTGGTACGGGCATTTCGCGATTGGGGGCGTGATTGTTATTGCACCGGAGGTGAAAATAATACATGTGGAAAACGTTTCTCTCAAACTTTCGGAAAACTTCCTCTGGGTTACGACCATAAATATGTATATTCCGAAATCGGATACAACTTGAAAATGACGGACTGGCAAGCCGCAATCGGTTCAGCACAGATTGACAAACTTTCATATTTCTGTGAGCAACGGAAAGCGAATTTCAAGAAACATACGTGTATATTGTCAAAATATCCTCAGTATTTCATCCTGCCGGAAGCGACGGAAAATTCCGATCCGTCCTGGTTCAGTTTTATTGTGACATTGAAAGACAATCTTCCATTTACCCGGGACGAATTAACGGCTTACTTAAACAATAATTTGATAGAAACGCGTAATCTGTTTGCCGGAAATATCACCAAACAGCCGGCGTTTATGAACAAAAATTTCCGGATCGCAGGACAGTTAAATAATACTGAAAAAATTATGAATAATACGTTCTTTCTGGGAACTTATCCCGGATTAACCGACGAAATGTTTACATATATCGAAAGTATGTTCAATGAGTTCCTATCTAACAGGTAATGGTAAATTGAAAAGAAACAGAAGCTAATCAAATAATTATTATCTTTGCAGATGAATTATAAATAGCAGGAGTATGGAACAATTAATTTTTGATTATAAATCAGCTGCAAAAGATTTGCGACTTCCGTCCGATCTTGTGCGGGATATAGAAAAAGAAGTGCGACAGGAATTTCCTAATGATCCAATGCTTATGGAATTACATATCTTACGGGCACTTAGAAGTTATGCTGCAAAGAACGTGAGAAAATAATAATGAAAATCAAAGTTTATTTAAATACATCTGTAATTAGCGCTCTATTTGATCAATGTACACCGGAGCGCAAGTTGATGACAGAATCGTCTTGGGAACGGTTAAAAAATTATGAAGTCTACCTTGCTGATAGGGTTATTGAAGAATTAAACAGAGCGTCCGAACCATTGCGGGAAAATTTTTTAAATGCAATTAGCAATTTTGACGTATTACCCATATCCGAAAAGGCGTACTTATTAGCTAATACATATATTGAACAAGGTATTTTCCCTGAAAAGTATTACGATGATGCTTTGCATGTAGTAATAGCTTCCGTCAATCAAATCGGAATACTGTTAAGTTGGAATTTTACACATCTTGTTAAACTGAAAATCAGGCGGATGGTAGCGCTTATAAACACAATAGAAAATTATTTACCGGTTGAGATTATTTCGCCTCCGGAATTGTAGTTTTATTTAAAACAATAAATCATGCTTGCTAAAAAATATCAGACAGAAATTGTTTCTATCCAAAATCCAATCGCCGGAGTATATACCCTTGAGTTTAGTTCGTCGAAAAAATTTCGGTATGCGCCAGGAGAATTTTTGCATCTGGCATTGGATGAATACGACCCGTCGGGAGCATGGCCCGAATCACGCTGTTTTTCCATACAAACCGCTCCGGATGAAGAAAATATTAAAATCACATACGCGGTAAAAGGTCGGTTTACTCAAAGAATGGAAAAGGAATTATTCGTCGGTAAGTCCGT
>JAISEJ010000193.1 GCA_031264155.1 Tannerella sp.
CTTATAAAACGGATTGTGAGTTATAACCGGGATAAATTGACAGTATGATTTTAGCATCGGCACAGACAAAGGTTAAACGGGAAATGATTCTGACAGAGCCGAATATTTCCATTAATCGGAGAAATGGCATCACTGCTATTTGAGTTAAGAACTAAGAAATAAGCCGCTTATTGCCGTGGAAAATGTCCTGATAACGAAAAAACGTTACCTTTGAGCCGTGAACTTTGCCACAAATCATTGCCTGATGTGCAACAGAATATAATAAACAATTATGCAAGCGAATAATAAAGACATTATTGTGTACATAAAGAGAAATATGCAGGGGTGTAAGCCCCTTTCGACAGACTCCGAAGCGACTGATACACGGTTAAGCATTTCAAAAACAATATCAATATTTTATTCATAATGAATACAAAGATTAAATTTATCACTTTATTTACCTGTATCATTACCACACAATTATTGGCGCAGGAACGCCGACCGGAGGGCGTGATACGCGGAATTGTTACCGACGCTGCTTCGGGACAAATCCTGCCGGGCGTCACGGTTGTGATCCTCGATTCGAACCCTTTAATCGGAACGGCCACCGACGACAGGGGAACTTTCCGCCTGGACCATCTTCCGATAGGGCGTTATGCCGTTCAGGCGTCGTTTACAGGTTATGAACCTTCCGTTTTCAGGGAAATACAGGTTTCGTCGGCGAAAGAAACCTTTCTCGAAATTTCGTTGAAGGAACAGGTCAGCGAACTGGACGAAGTAGTCGTCCGTCCCAATATCAACAAGGAAGAGCCGCTGAACCGGATGGCGACCGCAAGCGCCCGCATGTTGAGCGTCGAGGAAGCCAGCCGCTATGCCGGAGGTTTCGACGACCCTGCACGTCTGGTTTCCGCTTTTGCCGGCGTAGCGGGAGGACTGGATAACAACGGCATCGCTATTCGCGGCAACTCGCCTCAGTTTCTGCAATGGCGGATGGAAGGCGTCGAAGTCCCCAATCCCACGCATTTCACCGACATCACGGGCGTGGGCGGAGGAATACTCACCACTTTGAGTTCGCAGGCGCTGGGCAATTCCGATTTTTTCACCGGCGCGTTTCCTGCCGAATACGGCAATGCGCTGTCGGGCGTTTTCGACATGCAACTGCGCAACGGGAACAGTCAAAACTATGAACATGCGGCGCAAGTCGGCACGCTGGGCGTTGAGGCTGCATCGGAAGGACCTTTCCGTCGAGGCGGACAGGCGTCATACCTGTTCAACTACCGCTATTCGTCGATGGCGCTTGCCGACGATCTTTTACCCGGATTGCTGGGCGATGCCGGTGGAATGCGCTATCAGGATCTTTCGTTTAAGCTCAATTTTCCCACGCGGCGGGCGGGAACGTTCTCGGTGTGGGGAATAGGAGCCATTGATCATTTCCTGCAATCCGTCCCGAAAGATACGGCGGAATGGATCAACAGCAAGTTCGAGGGAATGGGCGATTTCAGGCAAACCAAAGCTGTGGGCGGCGTCGGACACAGGATATTCATCAACAATAACACGTATCTCAAAAGTTCGCTGGCAACGAGTTATACCCGGAATCAGCTTGTGCTGGAACAAATTTATACGGACTGGTCAACGTTCCGCGTTACCGACATGAAAGGCGCCAATACGAATGTGATTTTCGATACCTATCTTAATAAAAAATTCAGCGCTGCACACCTCAACCGCACGGGAATTAACATCACAGGGCTGTTCTACGACGTGAACTACAGCGCCAGCCGCGATGTAAACGGATATCCGCCGCAGGCAGCAATCAATTTCGCCAAAAACAGCGGACATTCAATGATGCTGTCTGCTTACAGTCAGTCGTCCATACGGCTTGCCGAAAAAGTGACGGTCAATGCGGGTATCCATGCCATGTATTTTGCGCTCAACGGTCGATGGTCGGTCGAGCCGCGGGCGGGCGTCAAATGGCAGGCGGCGCCCCGACATTCGCTGGGCGCCGCTTACGGATTGCACAGCCAGCGTGAAAATCTCGACTATTACTTTGTGGAAACGCCACAAACCGGCGACAGGCTTGTCAATAAAAACCTGGATTTTGCCAAAGCGCACCATCTTGTGCTGTCGTACGACTGGTCGGCGTCCGAAAATCTGCACTTGAAAATTGAGCCTTACTATCAGTACCTTTATGATGTCCCCGTGGAGAAAGACGAGCTTATGTCGCTGATTAACCATCGGGATTTTTATCTTCTCATTCCTCTGGTAAACGACGGCGCCGGCAAAAACTACGGCATTGACTTTACGCTCGAACGCTATCTGCACAACGGTTATTATTACCTGCTTACGGCTTCGCTGTTCGAATCGCATTACAGGGGCGGCGACGGCGTATGGCGCAATACCCGCCTGAACCGCAATTTCCTCGTCAACGCTCTTGGCGGGAAAGAATGGAAACTGGGCAAGCACAAACAGAATATTTTGGGCGTCAATCTTCGATGTTCGTTTCAGGGCGGCGACCGCTATATTCCGGTGGACGAAGCAGCGTCGAAGGCGGCGCAGGCTGTTGTTTACGACAATGCCAGGGCATACGAATCGCAACTTTCTCCCGCGTTTATCAGCCATTTCACGATGAGCTTCAAGATGCACAAAAAGGCGCTGGCTCACGAAATAGCGCTTAAACTCATTAACGTCAACGGTTATCAGGGGTTTAACGGATATTATTACGATTATCGAAACAACGAACCGGTGATGTCGAAATCGGCAATCGTCATGCCGAATTTTTATTACAGGATCGAGTTTTGATGAAAAACTGATCATCGCTTTTGCTGCTGTAAACCTCCGCTCGACGCAGTCTCCAGACCAGCGTCATCAAGTTAAGCCGAAAAAGCTCTGAAAGAGCGAAATTTTCATAACCGGGGGTCGTGACCTCCGGTAACTGACGTCCGCTCCCTAATCGCTGCCTGAAAGGCAAGACGGCAGCTTGCTTTTAACCTGAGTTCGGGATAAGAATAGCCCGTCAGGGCTTATATATCATATGAATTATGAATTATGCGTGTGTGGAGGGGGAGCCTTTTTCTATTGATACGGATGCCCCGTCAGCGCAATGCGGCATAACAACCTGAGTTTTGGATAAGAATAGTCCATCAGGACTTGCATATCAATAGAAAACCGTCTTAAAACATTTCCAAATGTCCTTCAGGACATTCATAGATGAAACCTCGACGAGGTTTTCGTTGTGATTTGAACCGGTTTTCTATTGACATGTGTGCCCTGACGGGTAAACGGGCCGGGGACATGTGTGGGCCGGGGGACATGGGGACGGGGACATGGGGACGGGGACATGGGAGGGCAGACACGCAGGTCTGCCCCTACGCCGGTACCTGGTAGGGGCAGACCTGCGTGTCTGCCCTCCCCTCGTCTGCCCTCCCCCCGTCTGCCCTCCGTCGGGCAAAATTGCCGAATAATCGTGTTTTTAAATGATGCTTATCCAAAACTTAGGTTATTGATATTGACGCCCTATGGGCAACAACCGATAGGCTCATAATGATTTATATCATTTCTTATCCCGAAATCAGGCAAACACAGTGTATTTTTTCTGCTCACAGCGTGAGGAAGAAATATACACTATGTATTTTTTTCGCTCACGGCGTGAGGAAGAAATATACACTGTGTTTTTTTCCGCTCACGGCGTGAGGAAGAAATATACACTGTGTTTTTTTTCTGCTCACGGCGTGAGGAAGAAATATACACTGTGTATATCGGTCAACGGCGTCGGGAAGCAATATACACTGTGTATATTAGCCAACAACTTGGGAAGCAATATACACTGTGTATATCGGTCAACAACTTGGGGAGCAATATACACTGTGTATATCGGCCGATGGTGTCGGGAAGCAATATACACTATGTCTTTTTTCCGCCAACGGCGTTGGGAAGAAAAAGACACTATGTCTTTTTTCCGCCAACGGCGTTGGGAAGAAAAAGACACTGTGTCTTTTTTCCGCCAACGGCGTTGGGAAGAAAAAGACACTGTGTCTTTTTTCCGCCAACGGTGTTGGGAAGAAAAAGACACTGTGTATATCGGTCAACGGCGTCAAAAAGCAATATACACTGTGTATATCGGCCAACAATTTGGAAGGCAATATACACTGTGCATATCCTCATTTTGCATCATGGGGGAAAGAAGACGGCAATGTGCAAAGCGGGTTACATTTCTATCCGGCATTTCAGCGGATGCGAGAGACCGGACGATTCTCTGTAGTAAATTTCGGCATAGCCGATCTTGAGTTTGCCGCGAACTTTGACGGGGAGGAAGTTGTCATCATCGCCAATCCACACTTCGGCGGAAGTTTTAGTGCTTTCGAACGCTTCGTCGTAAATGTCGATAATGAAATATCGGGTATTATACTTCACTTTGTCGCGTTCTATAATGGCCTGATTCCGGTACGTGAACTGTATCTTAACAAGGTCGCGCCCTATCGCCACGGTCAGGGGATAAGTATCCCCGCTCTGCAACTTCGTACGGTTCAGTCCGCGCAGGTAATAGACGACGCCAAGCAGGTCCGCGACGTCGCCCTCAACCGTTAACACCGTATCAATCCGGACTCTCGAAGGCGTGTAGCGCAAAGAATGGATGCGGGTGTTTTCCTTGCCGTAAGTGAACGTCAGCTTGTCAATGGAATAATAGCCGCCCTCGTCCGTGTTCTTTTGGCTGTATACCAGTTCGTGGCTGTCGTTGTAGTAAGCGCTCAGCGTATCGCGTATCTTATAGAAACTGTCAAAAAACTTTGTTGACTTAAACAGCATCCGGTATTGTGAAGACGCCTTATTGACAGCAGATGCCTTGTCATAGGAAAACGTTGCGTCACCGGCGCGCGACATGATAAGCCCCCATTTAAAATAGATGTCATACGTCGCCTTTTCCCCGTGTTTCATTGCTGCGGCGCGATGGTTTTGAGCCGACGTTTGCCGGCAGCACAAACACAGCATAACAACAATTATAACACAAAAAATATTCCTTCGCTTCATAATTTATCACCTCCCGTTTCTCGTTCGACAGTTAAATCCCAAGGCCTCCAAGGCCTCTTATGTTGGGAGTCGAGCTGTTACTTCTTCTCGGCTTGCTGTCTTCCTTATAATCGCGTTTCTTCTTCGTTTCCTCTTTCGGTTTGTTCTTAAGCAGTTCGTAAGGCTTCTCACCCGGTTTTGACCTGCTGATATCCCATGTCTCTTCAATCTTCCAGTTCTGCCGTATCTCAAACTGCAACATAAAATAAATCACCCGTTCGGGCTGCCGTTTCTTTTCATAACTGCCGGCATCCCATACACCGTTTCCATTCTCATCCAGGATTAACCTCGCATAATATTTGTCCGGCGCCATATCTTTAAAAACAGCAGCTCCATTTTCAACGATAGCCTTTGCAACCGGCGAACCGCTGCTGTTAAGCAGTTCCATAAATGCAGGAACCGTACCGCCACCGGCGCCTCTGTCCGGCGCCTCCATGCTGTCCACGAGCAGCACATCTGCCGGCGCGTCGCCTGCGCTGTCCACTTTCGCTATCGGGACATCGCTCCCGGCTGCCGGCGCATCATCCATAATCTCGGCAGTCAGTGTATCAATAATCGAAACATCCATGTTTTCCACACGAACGGCCGCCGCCGGCACACCGCCGCTGCTGCTTTCGGCTGCCGGCAAGCCCTGAATGGCGACTGTCAAATGCCCGTAATCCTTCTCTCCTTTAACCGTCATCATGACCGATATGGAATCGTTGCAATGACCGTAAACACCACAAAGCATCGCCGAATCAATCGTCAGCCGGTATCGTTCCTCATAACGGAAAGGGCGTATGATATTATATGCCATGGCAAGCGCCGGATCTTCCCTGAACTCAAAATCAGCCGGCTCCCATAAAGTATCGACTCCCTGCTCCAGCACAAAAAATTCTTTCCGTACATCCATAACAGGCTCATTAAACTTAACGGAAATAATGTCATACGGATTCAGCAAACCTGACGGCGTAACAGCCACCTGGAGAGGTATAACCGGCGCTTTTTCTTCTTCCGTCTTTAAGGAATCGGCCGGCGATTCGGCATTTGGCCTTACTTTCGGAAGTTTCTTCGGGGGTGTCCTTTTCTTTTTCTGCGCGGCGTCCCTGTTCACCAAAGCAAGCGTATCCGTTTGCAGTTCCACCAAGTCCGGTATCGTATCATTATTCTTCCAGTAGCTGACGCTCACATTCAGCGTATCCATTTTATAAATCATGGAATCAAGAATCCAGTAATTTATGGAAAACTCCTCCGGGCTTTCGCCTCGCTGAGTCACATACCACAACGAATCACGGGGTGCGAAATTCAACGGCACAGGGTCGGGAAACGTGTCCATGGGAGCATTAAATTTCAGCGTGAAGATATAATCCTGCGGACGTTCCGGCCGGATCATGCGCTGGCGGGGAGTAACCGAATCCGAGAAAAACCAAAGACGCAGGTCATTCGGATAAAACAGCGTCTTCTCTACCATCATAATCGTGTCGTAGCTAATCGTATCCCTCCAGATCGTATCGGGAACCATGCTCCGTTCGCACACGGGAATAATGACAGAATCAAGAAATGCCAGCGGCTCGTCGTTGTTCTTATCATACGCATAATTACGGTTTTTATCCTCAAGGGCAAAAAGATGATATAATCCCGGGGACATGTTATGTATTATAAACCGGCCTCGCTCGTCGGTCTTCGAAGCGCGAAGGAACGGCGTTTTGGTAAATGCCGTATCCGACAGGTCGTCATGTATGCCGACAAGCGCCCCCTGAACCGGTTCAAGATCTTCGGCATTTATCAAAACGCCGCTTATCTGCAACGTATCCAGCACATCGCCCGTAGAAAAGGCGAAACTGAAATTTTCGAGCACATTTTTCTCATTATTATCGGCGATGGAGCTTGTGAAATCAACCGTATACGTTGTATTTTCCTTCAGCGTATCTTTCAATTCAACTGAAATCTTCTTTCCCACAGCCTGAATAAACGGGTTTTGCTTTTGCGGAGGCGTAACAATCACATTCTCCGCCGGGCTTTCCAGCGTTATATATTCGTCAAATAAAATCTCAATTTTGCTTCCCTTGAAATTCAACTGATTTATACCCGGCTTGCTGCTTACGAATTTAGGCGGATCTTCGTCATAAGGGCCTCCGTTCGGATTGCCGATGTTGGCACATGCGTAAATCATGCAGAAGAGCATGAGCGCTGCCGGTAAAGATAAAATAATATGTTGAGCCTTATGTTTCATCCTTATATCTATATAATTACGGGGACAAAAGTAGGAATTAATTGTTAATTGCCAATCATTCTGAAGCCGATTCTGCAATACAGGCATTTTTTTCTGTCGCAATACTCGCGCCGTAACTGTATAAGCGCCTGCGTATCGTACGCATTCCGAACGGCAACGCCCGCTTTTTCGAAAAAAGTGATGATGCTGTTTCGTTCCGGCGGCAATTTTTCCAGGAACTTCAACGCCCTGTCGCAATATACAGGCAAATTCTTCTGCTTTCCATAAGCGAAAAGCACCGGAATAACCGTATTAATAAGAATAATGTTTACGGCATTTTCCCCCATGCATTTCTTCTTTGCAGCGGAAGCATAACGGAAATGATAGTGTGTATCCCAGTATTTCGACGGCAGTACATTAAAAAAGGATCTTATATCATTCATGTTTTCCCTTTCCAGTATTGCGGAAAACAATACATCATGACTCATCCATACCGCAGCAGCCTGGGCAATCCTCACATGGGAAAAGTTAACCGGACGCGTACGCAGCTTCTTAAACAAAAAGCCGTCCACGGGCTTGAGCTGATACTTTTTGCTTAAAAAATCATATTCGCGGCAGAGAGACAAATAGTATGAGTTATCCGCATTTTCGGAAGATTTCTCGCTCAGCAACCCGGCCTGACCGAAAAATAACGCTTCCACCTGCAGCGGATTGTCGCGGTGTTTCAGGATATATTTATACGGCAGGCTTCCGGCAAGCCATTCGAAGGCGTCGCTATTCGTCCCGAATCCGAAATTACGCATCAGGGTAATATAAAAAACCTCATTCCAGTCTTTTGTATATTGCTCAAGACGGGCAAAAATATCAGCCGCTTTACGTTCGAGACGTTCCGATGCAAGAGCCGTCATCCAGTCGGAAAGATAGATGGGCGAGACCCGACAGATCCGTCCCGCACACGGCACAGGCGTATCGCGCGACAACAGCCATGCGATATTTTCCCTTATCTTCCCGGGGATATGCATCACAGCCTGCGGGACACGTTCCCTGTTTGTGCGGTATACAGGCGTATCATCACTCCCGACAACATGAAGTATAACCGTATCATACGCTTCATCCCTGTGATGCCCGTGCGCCTGCCAGTCGGAAGCGCGTTCATGGATTTCCACGTTACCTGCCCATACGCGATCTCCCACACGTATTTTTGCATTAAAAAAATCAGGCCCCGCATCCGTATTCGGTATCCCGGCGTCAATCACAAAAACAGGCTCACCATCCGCAGTGACAAAATCAGATTCCGCGTACAGCCTGTGTTTCCACACATATTGAAGCATTGATTCCATAGGAAATCACATTTTACGATTTTGCAATGTCGCAAAAGTAATATTATTTACTGAGTTTCTCCAATACCCAGTTTTCAAATTCGGCGTTTTGTTCGGGGAAATGCCAGTGTGCCGTTTCGATATATACTTTCAGCGTTTTTTCGGCAGTGACGACGTTGTATGCCGAAAAGGTCGTCGTCGGGTAGCAGGCGGTATCATTAAATCCCCAGGTGTAATAGCCGGGCGTTTTCAGGATACGGGCGAAATTGACCACGTCATAATATCCGGCGGTTTCAAGCTGCAAACCGATATTCGGGTTGTTTCTCAAGCTCGGCCAGCCACCCGGACGCCCGTTCATGAAACCGGACAGGTCGCACATCCCCGGATGACGCGAAGCAAAACATTTGACGCGCGAATCCAGCGCTGCCGTGACAATGGCTAATGCGCCGCCCTGACTGCCGCCCATCACCGCCAGGTTCTGCCTGTCAAATTCATCCAGCGTATAAAGAAAATCAATCGCCCGGTGGCAACCGACAAATACCCTTTTGAAATAGTATTTGTCCCTGTTGTCGAGATTGTATTGCGCATAGCCGTTCAGGGCTGTGGAGGCAAGGTCGGAATATACCTGCTGCGGCAAGTTGACCGGGATGCCGTGAATGCCGATTTCCAGCGTGATAACGCCCTTATCGGCTAAGGTTTTATATCCCGAAAAAGAATGAAGTCCGGCGCCCGGCACCTGCAGGACCGCAGGATATTTGCCAGGCTTCTTCGGTATGCAAAGCATGCCATAAATATAGCTTCCGCGCGCATGATTTTGGAAACGGATATGATACACATTCAGCGTGGGTGTACACAATTCGGGTTGAAGTGTCAACAGGGGTTCCAGCGGAATGACGGCAGCATCGGCTTTCGCCTTTTCCCAGAACTCCCGAAAATCGGACGGCATGGCTTGGGTAGGCTGGATTTTATCCGGATCATAACCGACATTGGTATAGGACGAATACGTCTTCCCGTCTATACGGAACGTGGCTCTCACGGTCTGGAACCCGGGCGATTTCAAACCCGGCACTTTCAACTTTGCACTTGTGCTTTTAATTTCCAAAGTCGATTTCTTCACGGCCGGCATCGCTTCCGGCCCGTATTCGTACTCGACAGTGATATTGCTGAGAGGCGTTTTGTTTTTAGTCACAAAAATCCGGAACTCGGCCTCTTCGCCCGTTTTGTAAACCCAATCCGCTTTATCCGGTTCGACAACGACGGTATAAAGCGTTTGCGACGGTTGTGCGAACGTACAAACGGCACAGCACAACAAACTGAATGTAAAAAAGATTGCTTTCATGTGTAGATATATTTTTAAATAAGAACGTTTTATGTGCCAAAGTTACAAATAACCTTTTTACTTTTACGGCTTCTTAACTTCTTTTATGTATCGAAACTCGCTTTTGAAAACAAAAGTCAACCCGCTACGGCGAAAATAAACCGGTCTATCCCGTATTGTCGAATATACCGGCGCGACATGGTTTTGCGCACTGCCCACACGCTGTATAAAAAGTGAGACTCGACGTGCTTCACAGCATGCCGAGTCTCTGATTTAAATTACATAATAAAAAAATCTTACTTCTTCTTTGTTGTTTTTATTTAACAACAACTTTATAGCGCGTGCCGTCTATTTCGACAACATATAAACCGCGTTCCAACTGTGCACTTGTCGTTCCTG
This sequence comes from Tannerella sp., assembly GCA_031264155.1. Taxonomy (GTDB): domain Bacteria; phylum Bacteroidota; class Bacteroidia; order Bacteroidales; family Tannerellaceae; genus Tannerella. The sequence goes on from JAISEJ010000193.1 coordinate 10,268, forward strand.
CCGTTACATTCAACTGCTTGAGCAGCGTTCCGCTCAGCGTATAAATGTTGGCGCGAGCAGCTTTGTCCGAACTGATATACAACGTACTTGCATACGTCCATACGCGTCCGTCCGCTGTGATTTCATTGTCTACAAAGCCGCTTGCAGGGTCAGGTGAGACGGTTACAGTCCAGGGTTCCGCCAGCCTGCGGATCACGTAGCGGAACGTTCCGCCGCCGAGTTCCGTTCCTTCCATTTCTTCCGGACGCTGTGAATAAAAGCCTGTGGCCGTTACTTTCAGCGGTTCGCCGCCCGGGAAGGACAGTGTAAACGTGAAGTCGTC
>JAISEJ010000225.1 GCA_031264155.1 Tannerella sp.
ATGGAAAATATATTTAACTTTGCCGTACCTTGTAAAGGTATAACAGGACGAAGGCAAAAATGTCAAGTTCATGCCGGACGAAGTAAGAAAATCTGTAAAGAAATTTTAGGACAAGTCAATCTGTCAAAGAACGAATGGTCATGAAATAAACTTTAACTGCCTTTTTTGCATCTGTAAATTGTCCATAACCGACATTTGTTTTAGCACCGATACCAAAATCAAGCATTATGCGTTTGAAAAGTTCAGGTTTTCCTTTTTCTGTTAAATAATATCCATTGCGTTAAAATTGATACTAAATAAAACTCAAATTCCGAAACAACACCCTCCGTCTTATGAAATCTGCCTGTTCTTGCCGCCCAAAATTCTGCCTGCAAACGGATACCGGTAACGTAAAAATCTTTTCCGAAATCGAGGTTGTTCCTGCCCTTTGTCAGGTCAATTTCGCCCGCTTATCTAATATAATCGGCATCAATAAAAACGCCCTATAAACAAATTCGACTCTTTATCGGGGTAATGATATACTTTTTTCTGCAGACGTAAGTTTATTTGCAATATCGACAGGATGAAAGCGCATTTCGTTCCAATTTTTGCTACATTTCGACCTTGTACGGCCGGATTTTCGCCCGTACTTTTGTGCGATTTTCAACAAATGAAAAACAGTGTGCCTAACGATAGACGAAGTTGAACATAAAACGAAGGATAAAGATGAATCAAAATAAACCGGCAAGCAGGGCTTTTGTATTTCTATCCATGTTGATAGCCGTAAGCCTGTTCAGGGTGAACGCTCAGGCGTCCGTTTCGGGCGGGTTGAAAATGGAAATGAATACACATCAGTTCTGGCTATATGATTTGGATGATTACACAAGCAAGACGAAAATCGCTCCCAACGTGGGAGGTTTTTTGGATATTGAATTAAACGACAGGTTTGCCGTTCAGCCGGAAATAATGCTTTTCTTCAGAAACTCGGGGCTAAAATACGGTGAACGGGACGATCATGTCCAGCAATGGGGGATGATGATTCCGGTTTATTTAGTCGGTCGGGAGTACATTGATAGCGGTACATGGTATTTCGGACTTGGCGCTTATGCGGGATTCGGCTTCAATGCCCGCATGAAAAATGCAAAAACAGTACTGTATGATAAAACGGACGGACACGCAGCCATTATGAATCGCTGGGATTATGGCATTAGCGCCCTGATTGGCTACGAATACGGCAACGGCATACAAATTAATGCAGGGCTGCAACTCGGCCTGAAAGACCAGCTGGATGCCTGCAAAGACCACGCTACCGCGATAAATAAAACGATCACCGCAGGCATAGGGTATCACTTTTAAGCATTGGAAATGAAAAATGCTTATTAAAACTATTTCTTATACGATTTGACATAAAATATATAAATAAGCAGGCCGCTTATCGGATAAATAAAAGATTTATTTGTAGATTTGCACCATTTTGTGAAATGTTTTATACTTTGCACGGGATAAAACTGTGAGATGAAAACGAAAAAAATGCAGGGACTCGAAGCGTCTCGTCCCGTTTCGTATCAAAATCGTGCAAATACGTGTTCACGTTTTGTTGCCGTTTGCGAACGTTATTTTCGCTTAAAAACAGACTTACACCGTGCGCAATACACAAGCATAGTATAATCAAAGCGGTTAACGGTATTACATCATTTAAAGTGAAACAAGTAGATTTATAAATTAAAAAAAATATACAGGTTATGGCAAAAAGCATGAAAGAGTCGGCATTAAATTATCATGCCGAAGGAAAGCCGGGTAAAATAGAAGTAGTCCCGACAAAACCCCACAGTACGCAAAGGGATCTGTCGCTGGCATACTCTCCGGGAGTGGCGGAACCGTGTCTCGAAATAGAAAAAAATGCGGAAACGGCTTATGATTATACGGCAAAAGGCAACCTTGTCGCCGTTATCTCGAACGGAACGGCTGTTCTCGGCCTCGGCAATATCGGCGCACTGGCCGGCAAGCCCGTGATGGAAGGAAAAGGACTGTTGTTTAAGATCTTTGCGGGGATTGATGTGTTTGACATAGAGATCGACGAAAAAGACCCCCGGAAATTCATTGATGCGGTAAAGGCGATAGCGCCCACGTTCGGCGGCATAAACCTGGAAGATATAAAGGCTCCCGAATGTTTCGAGATAGAAACGCGCCTGAAAGAGGAACTGGACATACCCGTGATGCACGACGACCAGCACGGCACGGCTATCATATCCGCGGCAGGGCTTATCAATGCCCTGGAACTGACGGGCAAAAAGATTGAAGACGTACGGATTGTCGTGAACGGCGCAGGCGCTTCGGCAAGCTCGTGTACGAAACTATATATTACCTTGGGTGCAAAAAAGGACAATATCGTGATGTGCGACAGCAAAGGCGTGATATCCGTGCGTCGTACGGATCTTAATGAATCGAAAAAGTTTTTTGCCACGGAGAGAAACGTCGATACGCTCGAAGAGGCTATCGCCGGAGCCGATGTGTTCCTGGGTTTGTCCGTCGCCAATGTACTGACGGTTGATATGGTACGGAAAATGAATGATGATCCGATTGTTTTCGCACTCGCCAATCCCGATCCCGAAATATCGTACGAAAAGGCAATGGCGTCGCGCGACGATTTGATCTATGCTACGGGACGTTCGGATTATTCCAATCAGATAAACAACGTACTCGGATTCCCGTACATTTTCCGCGGCGCGCTGGACGTTCGCGCAACGGGCATAAACGAAGAGATGAAACTTGCCGCCGTAAAAGCAATCGCCTCGCTGGTGAAAGAACCCGTCCCCGACGTCGTGAACGCCGCCTACGGGTTGTCAAGGCTTTCTTTCGGGAAAGATTACATCATTCCGAAACCGATGGATCCCAGGCTGCTGACGGTCGTTTCGGCAGCTGTTGCGAAAGCGGCGATGGAATCGGGTATAGCGCGGAAAAAGATTTCCGACTGGGACGAATACGTGATTAAACTGAACGAACGGATGGGGCATGACAACAAACTGTTGCGACGGCTTACCGAAATGGCGAAGCAGCATCCGAAACGTGTCGTTTTTGCTGAAGGAAGTCACGAAAATATGCTCAAAGCGGCCGTTACCGCCAAGGCGGAAGGTATTTGTTATCCTATCCTGCTCGGTAACGACGAACGTATTCATAAGCTGGCGGACGAACTGCAGTTAGACCTTGACGGCATCGAAATCGTAAACCTCCGTCACGACCGCGAGGAAGACCGCCGCAACCGTTACGCCGAAATATTTAGCAGGAAAAGGGCGCGCGAAGGGGCTACCTACGACGAGGCCAAGGACAAAATGGTCGAGCGCAACTATTTCGGCATGATGATGGTCGAAACGGGCGATGCCGACGCCTTTATCACGGGCGTGTACACCAAATATTCCAATACCATAAAAGTAGCCCGCGAAGTAATCGGGATACAGGAGGGATATGACCATTTCGGCGCCATGCATATCATGACGGGCAAGAAAGGCACGCTGTTCCTGGCCGATACGCTCATAAACCGTCATCCCTCGGCCGAAACGCTGATAGACGTCGTGCGCCTGACGCATCACGCCGTATCGTTCTTCGCTCATAATCCGGTAATGGCCATGCTGTCTTATTCGAATTTCGGCGCCGACACGAAAGGCAGCCCGGTAAGGGTACACGATGTCATAAAATACATGCATGAGAAGTACCCGGATGTCATCATCGACGGCGAGATGCAGGCTAATTTTGCGCTCGACAAAAAAATGAGGGACGCCAAATATCCGTTCAGCAAACTGAATGGGAAAGACGTAAATACGCTTATCTTCCCGAACCTTAATTCCGCCAACATAACGCAGAAACTGCTTCAGGAGATGGGTGGCGCCGAAATGATCGGTCCTATCCAGATGGGACTGAACAAGCCTGTCCACTTTACCGATATCGAAAGCTCCGTACGCGACATCATAAACATCACGACCGTAGCCGTTATTGACGCTATTGTGCAGGAAAAAATAAAGAAATAAGACGGCAAAATGAAATCGGCTGATACCGTATGCCGATTTTTCTCCAGGCGCTGCAACCGATAAGTCTCCGTCAGGGCATATATCGGTTGCAGCGTGCATTTTCCACGTAAGGCATTGCCCTGCGTTTATGCACATAAGTATATGTATTAAGTAATGTGTAAAAAATAAGATGGCAATTCTATTATATAAGAAGCCTTTCAGGCACACTGTCCGATTATGACGCTCCGAACCGGTTTTGCCAAAACCTGTATTCAAGCTTTCATAAATCCGACCGATTTTGTCCTTCGCGCTTAAGCGAGAAGCATTTTTCCGATTGATTTTGTCCTTCGTGCAAATGCACGAAGCATTTTTTCAAACTTGTTTTTGCCATTTTATTTTTTACACGTTACTAAGTAAACAAAAATCTCTTTTTGTATATTTTTAGACGGATTTACTTCAGTTTTCCGATTATCAACACCGGATTGTCGTCATCGTCAATGCTATTGACAAGTTCGGTCATGCGGGCGTGGACTTCCGGCGACAAACCGGACCGGCCAACAGCCTTTTCCAGATCTTCGCGTATCCGGAACGCATTGATGCTGACAACCGCATAATCATTGTCGCAGCTAAAATAACCTGTTTCCAATCCGCCCAGAAAGTCGTTTTTCAACTGAACATGCCATGCTTTATCGGTATGCTTGTCGACCAGAATAGGTTTTTCCCTTGTCCAAACGAAGAAATGATTCGGCCATTCACGGTATGTGGCGTACATGTCATCTCTGTCGAACTGTATGCTGAATCGGGGCGTGAGACGGTTGGTCTGCGCGTCGTAATGGAAGAGCGTATCCACTGCCGTATAATGAATCGAAAACACACCTCCATTGTGCGAAGTGAATATATCACCGATAAAATCCCATGCATCCATTTCTTCGGAAGGCGGGATGGACTGTATCAATTCTCCCTTCAGGTTCTGCTGGAAAAGAAAGACCTCCTTGTTGACCACCGGTATCTGAACGACTGTCACGATGCCGTTCTCGACAAAGAATTGGGGCTTTGCCAGCTGTTTGTAGCAGAACGGTATATTCTCGATATGTTTGCCCGTCAGGT
>JAISEJ010000098.1 GCA_031264155.1 Tannerella sp.
TTTCGGACATGCTTTGTTTTTCATCCGCATTTTCAATTTCTCCCGCATCGTGATAGTAATCTATGAGGCGGTTAAATTCAAGGGATACGATTCGCTTGATGATATCTTCCTTTTCGAGCCATTCCAGTTTGCGGAAGATAGAAGGCATTAAGGCGGCGATGTCCTCTTCGTTTACTTTTACTTTTTCGATCTTGTCGGCGAAATTGAAAAGTTGCTTTTCGCAGATTGTCTTGCTGTTGGGGATGACGCCTTTTTCAAATTTACAGTTTGCAGCATCCATGATCTTGCGTAATTTCCCTTTTTCCTTTACGTGGCAGATGGCGATGGAAATGCCGGTTTTGCCCGCCCGGGCGGTACGTCCGCTCCGGTGCGTATAGGCTTCCGGTTCGTCGGGTAAGCCGAAATGTATAACGTGCGTCAGGTTGTCGACGTCCAGTCCCCTTGCGGCGACATCCGTGGCGACGAGTAATTGCAGGTTGCGGTTGCGGAATTTCTGCATCACGTAGTCGCGCGCTGCCTGTGTCAGTTCGCCGTGCAGGGCGTCGGCGTTATATCCGTCGTGTATGAGCTTGTCCGCCGTTTCCTGCGTTTCGCGTCGTGTGCGACAAAAGATGATGCCGTATATATTGGGATAGTAATCGGCGATGCGTTTAAGCGCCAGATATTTATCCTTGGCATGTACCATGAAGTAGATGTGGCGTATATTGTCGTTTCCCCTGTTTTTCTCGCCGATAACGATTTCGTGCGGTGAATGCATATAGCGTCCCGTTATCTTAGCAATTTCTTTCGGCATCGTGGCGGAAAAGAGGAGCATGTTGCGCTCCGAAGGCACTTTCGATAATATTTCTTCGATGCTTTCGGCAAATCCCATGGACAGCATTTCGTCGGCTTCGTCAAGGATGACGTTTTTTATGTAGCTAAGGTCTGCCACGCGGCGGTTCATCAAGTCCAGCAAGCGTCCCGGCGTGGCGACGATGATCTGCACGCCTTTGGAGAGCGTTTTAATCTGGCTTTCGATGCTCGAACCTCCGTATACGGGAAGCACGGACATATTCTCCAGGTATTTGGAGTAATCGTTCAGGTCGGATGCGATCTGCAGGCACAGTTCTCGGGTAGGGCATAAGATGAGTGTTTGCGGGCGACGCAGGTTGGCGTCGGTTTTCTGCAGTACGGGCAGTCCGTATGCCGCCGTTTTACCGGTTCCGGTTTGCGCCAGTGCAATGATGTCCTTGTTGTTTTTTAACATGAGAGGGATTACCTCTTCCTGCACGGGCATGGGAGCAGCATAGCCCATCTCGCTGATAGCCCTGATAATTTCAGGCATAACGCCTAATTCTTCAAATTTATTCATAAAGATTATTTTATCCCTTTTTTTGATATACGGGATTGTTTTCAGTGTTTAAAAGGGCACAAAGATAGGACATATTGAGTGTAATGCAAAATAAATCGACTTGTTTTTATTTAAAAATAAAACGGATATTTTGTCTTTTCCTGCGCTTTCATTATCTTTGTCGAAATTTTTATAATATATAGATGTATAATCTTTTTCAGGAAGATGTTCGGGAAAAGATGTAAAAAAAGAAAAAGATGAATGTAATTAACAAGATGATTGATTTGGGTGATGGAAGGAAGATCACCGTTGAAACCGGAAAATTGGCCAAACAGGCTGATGGCGCAGTGACGGTACGTATGGGCAATACCGTGTTGCTTGCTACCGTTTGTGCTGCGAAAGATGCAGCTCCGGGTGTGGATTTTATGCCGCTTCAGGTAGATTATAAAGAGAAATTTTCGGCATTCGGCCGTTTTCCCGGCGGTTTTACCCGCAGAGAGGGTAAGGCATCCGACTATGAGGTTCTGACGTCGCGTTTGGTTGACCGCGTTTTACGCCCGCTCTTTCCGGACGACTATCATGCGGAAGTGTTTGTAAGTATCATACTTTTTTCGGCTGACGGGGAAGATCTGCCGGATGCATTGGCCGGACTGGCGGCTTCGGCTGCGCTTGCCGTGTCGGATATACCGTTTAACGGGCCTATCTCGGAAGTGCGTGTCGCGCGTATTGACGGTAAGTTTGTCGTTAACCCTACCTTCTCGCAACTGGAGAATGCCGATATAGATATTATGGTAGGCGCTACGGCCGATAATATTATGATGGTAGAAGGCGAAATGAAAGAGGTGCAAGAATCGGATATGCTTGATGCTATCAAGGTGGCTCATGAGGCGATTAAAGATCATTGTCGGATACAACTGGAGTTGACCGAAGAGTGCGGCAAGACGGCGAAACGTGAATATAATCATGAGGAAAATGATGAAGACTTACGCACTGCCGTGCGTGAAGCATGTTATGATAAGGTTTATGCAGTAGCCGTCTCAGGTAGCGGCAAACATGAAAGATCAGATGCTTTCGAGGCGATTAAAAATGAGTTTAAAGCACAATATTCGGAAGAGGAATTGGAAGAAAAAGGCGCTCTTATCGATCGTTACTATCATGATGTGGAGAAAGAAGCGATGCGTCGCGCCATACTGGATGAGGGCAAGCGCCTTGATGGGCGTAAGACTACCGAGATTCGGCCGATATGGATTGAAACGGATTGTCTGCCCGGTCCTCACGGTGCGGCTATATTTACACGCGGTGAGACACAGTCGCTGTCTACCGTTACGCTCGGAACGAAAAGTGATGAAAAGATTGTGGACGATGTATTGGTACATGGCAAGGAGCGCTTCCTTCTTCATTATAATTTTCCGCCGTTTTCGACGGGCGAGGCAAGGCCGCAACGTGCGGTAGGGCGTCGAGAGATTGGTCACGGTAATCTGGCGCACCGTGCGCTGAAACGAATGATACCGGAACAATACCCGTATGTAGTACGCATCATGTCGGATATTCTGGAATCGAACGGTTCGTCGTCCATGGCTACCGTCTGTGCCGGAACGCTGGCGATTATGGACGCCGGTATCCCGATGCGCAAACCGGTGTCGGGAATTGCCATGGGACTTATCTCCGAAAATAAAGGAACAAATTATGCCGTTCTGTCGGACATTCTTGGCGATGAAGATCATCTCGGAGATATGGATTTCAAGGTTACGGGCACAAAAGATGGTATTACGGCTACGCAAATGGACATCAAAGTTGATGGCTTGTCGTATGAGATACTCGAAAAAGCCTTGGCGCAGGCCAGAGAAGGACGCTTGCATATACTTGGCAAAATCACGGAAGCAATGCCGCAACCGCGTCCCGAGTTGAAACCACATGCACCGCGTATAGAAACATTTACCGTAGGTAAAGAATTTATCGGCGCTATAATCGGCCCGGGCGGAAAAATCATTCAGGGAATTCAGGAGAAAACCGGCGCTACGATTTCTATCGAAGAGATTGATAATAAGGGCGTGATTGAGGTTTCCGGAACGAACAAGGAAAGTATTGACGCCGCTATAAAAGCTATCAAAGTCATTGTTGCCGTGCCTGAAGTAGGCGAAGTGTACGAAGGGAAGATCTCTTCCGTGATGCCTTACGGAGCATTTGTGGAATTTATGCCCGGCAAAGACGGATTGCTCCATATTTCTGAAATAGACTGGCAGCGCTTGGATACGGTTGAGGAATCCGGTCTTCGGGAAGGTGATCCTATTTCGGTTAAACTGGTTGATGTTGATCCGAAAACGGGCAAGTTTAAATTGTCGCGTAAAGCATTATTGCCGAAGCCGGAAGGATATAAGGAGCAAGAGCGTCCGCAACGCCCTCCGCGTCAGAATAACGGTGGCGGCGGTAATTATTCGCATAATCGCGATGGCGGCAGTCGTCGTGGCGGCAATCACTGAGCATAACCGTAAATTATAGACTATTTGTTGTTTTTTCAAATAAAAATTCCGAGGCTTTATGCATGAAGCTTCGGAATTTTTTTTAAAAATCCTTTCGGCAATAAAAAAAGTATGGATTCAGGCCCCATGTTGAATAGAAGGTCAACGATACTCATATTGGGCATGAACCCGTGTCTGTCGCGAAATACCTGATAATAGGGGCGGGGAGCGAACGTCGCGTCGAGTTGCGGGTGACGGGGATCAATCACGGCGCGGAAATCGTTTTCTGCGTCCGGTTCGTATTTTACGGTGTGTGTAATGACCGGTTGTATATCTAATAATCCGCATACCATGGATTGTAACGCTTCGTTGTATTCGACAAGGTAGTTGTATTTTTTTTCGTAGAAAGGTCTGAAATCGTCGGCGTAATATTCGAAAAACGGACTCATGCTGTATGCCGAAACGAGGGCGTTCCAGTGTATATGCCGCCAGTTTCCGTGCCCGGAGATGCGTATGTCCCGTGTCGGGCATTTCGGACATGCCGGTTTTTCTACGGGGACGGAGAGGGCTTGTATACCGTTTGCCGTAGCAATATGGCACCTGTTCCTGAATGTTTGTTTGGGGTAATTTTCTGCGGTTTCGATACGTATTTCGTCGAAACTTACAAGTTTCGAATAGTACTGCACCGGAGCCAGGTATGCTGTTGACAGATATGCGACGGACATTTCTATTTTATCTTTTTGAAACGCCTAGAAGGATCTTTGCCGTACCAGCAATACCATATATTCCCGACGACATGATCTATGGGAATCAGTCCCAAATGACGGGAATCAATGCCTTCCGATTCGTTTTCCGATAATATCCAGTAATAATCCTTATCGAAAAAATAGTATGTTTTTTCCTCTCCGTTTATGTACAGCTTTCCGTCGCGTATGAGTGCGGCGTCGCCTGCCTCATTCATGATTGCTTCTTTGCATACCATTAGCGATGTTTCGTTAATGGTAACGGATTTTCCTTTACCCGGGACGACAAATTCATATCCCAGATAATGTTCGCCTATCATTTCTATCTGTACGACCTGCGCAAGGTTACGACTGAGCAGGTCTTTTTCGCGCAGACTCATCCGAAGTGTAAGGCTGACGGAATCTTCCTTGACGTCGCGTAGCGGTATACGCAACGTTTCCATTGCCGTTATCAGTTGTTCCTTTATATCTTTACGTATGCGGAAGACCGGCCTCATCATCGGCGCATTAGGCAAAAGGCGTCCGTTGACGCGAAATCCGTCTGCCCCCATCTGGATCACGTCGCCCGGCGTCCCGATACATCTTCCGATAAAAAGCGGAGGGGCTGTGGCGTCGCGGCGTAAGGGGCTTCGGTACAAAACGATACGGTTGCGGCCGGGGTTGCCGCTTCCTTTCAGTTTGTTTACCAGCACACAGTCGCCGGCCTTGAGCGTATCTCCCATTTTATCGCTCGTAATACGGTATGAGCCGATGATAAACCATCTTACGACGATAACGGAAATAATAATTATCGCAATTGTGACTGTATATCTGATGACCGGTTTCATCGGCTGTTTATAATGATTTGATAACTCGTTTATGAAATCGCGCCGGAAAGTCAGTTGAACGCTTCGACCCGGCGGAACATACGGTTCCAGCGGATACCTCCGTTGAAAAGATTACGATCTTTGTCTAAGGACAACCAGATGAGGATAGGTTTTCCTACGATATGATCTTCGGGAACAAATCCCCAGGAGCGGCTGTCGGCGCTGTTATGGCGGTTATCGCCCATCATCCAGTAATAGTCATATTTAAATGTATAGGTGGTAGCCGGCACTCCGTTTATCCGTACGGAACCGTCAGGTTCGGTTTCAAGGGTATTATTTTCGTAATTGCGTATGCAACGGTGATATAGCGCGAGATTTTTTTCGTCAAGCCGGATTGTCGCCCCTTTCTCGGGAATCCATATCGGGCCGTAATTATCACGCGTCCATCCCATGTCATAATCAATAGGATAAACGTCGCCGCCAATCACTTCGGGTTCAATAACGATTTTACGTACGGAAGGCATTTTTCGTACCGTTTCGAGCGCTTCTGTCGTTAACGGTATGCGGTAAATCGGATTATAACGGCCGTCGGAATTTTTATTGAAACCGAGGTAAGATAATGCTTGATAGTGATAATCCGTGTCCGGGTCCCCTGTTCGTTCCGAAACAATCTTGCGATCGGCCATGCTGACTTTCAGGCGGCGGAACATGTCATTTTTGATGATCGTTCCGTCCGTTTCGACAAAGTAATTATACTGCATATTTTTCTTGTCCTGCAGTATTTGTCCGTCTATATAGACCTGATTGTTAATTATCCGAAGGGAATCGCCGGGCATTCCTACACACCGTTTGACGTAGTTTTCGCGTTTGTCTACCGGACGGTATATGATATCCCCGAATTCAGCTTTACTCAGGCGAATGGCTTCGCGTCCCCTGTAATGCGCAAACGTGTAATAGTCCGGGTTCGACATATTCAGCATGACCGTGTCGCCGGCCGGGAAGTTAAATACGACGATATCATTGCGTTTGACTTGCCCCAGTCCTTTCACGCGTTTGTATCCCCAGTTCGGCCATTCGATGTATGACTTGCAGTTTAGTACGGGCAGCGTGTTTTGTACGAGAGGGAATGAGATGGGAGTGTTGGGCACCCGCGGCCCGTAGCTCAGCTTGCTTACAAAAAGATAGTCGCCGACGAGGAGCGTTTTTTCGAGTGATGGTGATGGGATCTGGTAATTTTGAAACACAAAGATATTGATCAGGTATACGGCAATCAATGCAAACAGTATATCGTCAATCCAGTTCAGTACGTTCTGTACTTTCGGATTTTCGGATTTTTTCCATCCCCCCCACGGTATAAATTTTGTAAGGTATATGTCGGCAAGCACAATAAGCCCTAAAAGCAACCACAGGTTGCCCATCCATGCGGTGAAAAGCGTATAAAGCACAGTCCAGATGCCGAAGTTTATCCACTGACGTTTCTCTATCTTTTTTAGTCCCATGATAATATGTTTTTAATAATTGAATAACTAATATAATTTCAGGAGGTCTTCCATTGTGAGAAATCCCTTTTTGCCGGCGATAAATTCGGCGGCGAGGACGGCGCCGAGAGCAAATCCGGCGCGACTTTTTGCATCATGTTTGATCGTTATGCCGTCAACCCCCGATTCGTAACGGATTTCGTGTATTCCCGGCGTTTCGCCTTCACGAATCGCATGTATGATAAGATCTTCCGGTTTTTCCGCGTCGAATGGTTGTTCGCCCTTCCCGGCCAGGCGCCAGCGGTCTTTGCGGGCAATTTCTTTTATGATGTCGTCCGCAAGCGTTATGCCTGTTCCGCTTGGTGCGTCAAGTTTATGTATATGGTGGACTTCCGTCATATTTACATCGTACGATGGAAAACCGTTCATCAATTTTGCAAGATACCTGTTTACTGCGAAGAAAATATTGACGCCGATACTGAAATTCGATGCATAGAAAAACGTTTGTCCTTCGTCTTCGCATTGTTTTTTTATCTCTCCGAGGCGCGCCGTCCAGCCGGTAGTACCCGATACGACCGGTATTCCGGCAGCAAAGCATTTTTGATAATTATCAAATGCCGTTGCGGGCGTCGTAAACTCAATCGCCGCATCCGCGGATTTGAAATCGCCGGAATCAAAATCTTCCGTATTGTTTACATCAATTTTTGACACAACGGCATGCCCCCTTTCCAAGGCGATCTGTTCGATGATGTGTCCCATCTTGCCGTAACCGATTAGTGCTATTTTCATCTGTTTTAAATTTCCTGTTTTTCTTAAACCTTGCAAAGATAGGAATAAATATGATATTTATCAAAATGAATATGCGGTGGGGTAGGGTAAACACCTGAAAAAAAATTATACCTCACGCAGGATAATTCTGTACATTGCAGGCTGACGCCTATGGCGTCGAATCAAACAAATATAGAAACAGGGCATGCCCTGTTTCTACGGTACGTCATACCCAAAACCACTCCGTGCTCAAAACAGATTGAATAGTCCCGGTCAGTCATTTAAGAAAATATTGTAAAAATAATAAATTTGAACAAATTGTTATTTCGTTAATCGGGAAAATATTAGTTCAAAAAAAATGAGAAAAAACTATTGTTTTATGAAAAAAGAAATATATCTTTGCCCGCGTTAATAAAAACAGAAAAATAATGAGGGTATGTGCATCA
>JAISEJ010000101.1 GCA_031264155.1 Tannerella sp.
ATGGAACATTAGCTTTTATAAAAAAAATTTTGGATACAATGAATAATATCTCTAAGTTTGTTCTGTGTTTTATCTTGGTCGGTTTCTTCTCCGGCTATTCATGTTACAGTCAGGAAAAAGCACGCTATAAGTGTGCTTATCAGTTTGATTTTTTAAGTGATACGCTTACCATGAAGTATTTCAGACAGGAAATCTATATCGTACAAATCGGAGACAACCTGACAAAAGGGTTTACCTATCAAAAATTCTATTTGGATTCTCTTGAAAAACAATCACCGGATCTGTTCCGTGAATTTTTTAAAACATCGGTCAAAAACAGTTTCGAATCGTGGAAAAGAACTGGAGATATTTCTTATGTGCATAATATCAATGTTAGCTATGGCGCATTTCCTTCCGATCTATATAAAGATTACAGGAAAAGAGAAATCCGGGTGCGGGACAATATTAATATTCACAGTTTTGTTTATAAAGATGAACTGAAGCCGCAGGATTGGGAAATATTGAATGATACGACTACCATACTGGGGTATCACTGTCAAAAAGCACAATGCAGCTGGCGGGGAAGGGACTGGACGGCATGGTTTACTACTGAGATACCGGTAAGCGAAGGGCCGTGGAAATTCTACGGTTTGCCCGGTTTAATAACCAAACTGCACGACACGCAGAATCATTATAGCTTTGTACTGATAAGTTTTCAAGAAACAGAAGAGCCGATTGACACCAAACTGCCGAAGGGAACTCAAAAGATAGAGCGTAAAGAATTTATCAGAGCATCATTCGGCGAAAAGGGAGAGATGATTAGCAAGGCGGAAATGGCAAAAGTCGGATTATCCAATGACAGGCCAATAAAATCGAATTATGATTATATTGAACGGGATTATAACGAGGATTAAGTAACGTGTAAAAAATAAAATGGCAAAAACAAGTTTGAAAAAATGCTTCATGTATTTGCGCGAAGGACAAAATCAGTCGGAAAAATGCTTTGCGCTTAAGTGCGAAGGATAAAATCAGTCGGATTTATGAAAACTTGAATACAGGTTTTGGCAAAACCGGTTCGGAGCGTCAAAATCGGACAGTGTGTCTGAAAGGCTTCTTATATAATAGAATTGCCATCTTATTTTTTACACATTACTAAAGGATAATTTTTGTTGGTATAATTCTTATAATAATCTGCTTTTGATGTACTTCAAAATATTTGAACAATTACGGGTTTCATCTAAAAAATTACGGTAAAAATGATAGAGGATTGAAAAAGAAACAGTACGTTTGTAACGTTTAATTTTAAAAATATAAAGTTATGGTAATTAAAAAAGTAAAAATGATTGATGTTCGAGTATTAGGTGAGCGGGAAATGAAAAGGATTGCCGGAGGTATTAGCCAAGGTGAATTATGATACATATTCTCAAATCTGTTTTATGTTTTACCCTTGCAGTTTTCCTCTCCGGCTATTCATGCTACAGTCAGGAAAAATCACATTATAAGTGTGCATATCAATTTAATTTTTTGAGTGATACGCTTACGATGGAGTATTTCAGGCAGGAAATCTATATCGTACAAATCGGAGACAAACTGACAAAAGGTTTTACCTATCAAAAATTCTATTTGGATTCTCTTCAAAAAAGTTCACCCGAATTATACCGCCAACGTTTCAGCGCTTCTGTCAAAGAAAGTATTGAGGCAATGAGAAGGACAGGAGATTTGTCATACGTGCGTAATAACTTTTTTACTGTCGGAGGATTTCCTTCCGATCTGTACAAGGATTACAGGAAAAAAGAAATCCGAGTGCGGGATAATATTAATATTTACAATTTTGTTTATAAAGACGAACTGAAGCCGCAGGATTGGGAAATATTGAGCGATACGACCACCATACTGGGGTATCACTGTCAGAAAGCGCAATGCAGCTGGCGGGGAAGGGACTGGACGGCATGGTTTACCACCGAGATACCGGTAAGCGAAGGTCCCTGGAAATTTTATGGTTTGCCCGGTTTAATAACCAAACTGCACGACACGCAGAATCATTACAGTTTTGTACTGATAAGTTTTCAGGAAACAGAAGAACCGATTGACATCAAACTGCCGAAGGGGACTCAAAAGATAGAGCGTAAAGAATTTATAAGAGCATCATTCGGCGAAAAGGGAGAGATGATTAACAAGGCGGAAATGGCAAAAGTCGGATTATCCAATGACAGGCCAGTAAAATCGAATTATGATTATATTGAACGGGATTATAAATAAAAAAGCAAGGATATGGGCACATGGGAAAATGGGACTATGTATCTATTATAAGATTATAAATCTTAAATCAAGTAATAATATAATTTATCTTGAGCAAAATATAATAGAGCTTGCGGAAGTTATTATTACACCATCCGCAAAAAAGAAAAAAACAATAAAATTAGGTGCATCGAAAAAGCAAAATAAAAAATGGTTGAGTTCCGGTGCCGGAATAAAGGCAGACGGTTCTTTCTCATTTAATCTGGAACATTATCTTTATATTGATGGCATAGCTGCTCCCGTAATAATAAAAAAAATCATAGTCGGATGTTCCAAAAAGGAAGAACAATTGGAAGCGGTATGCAGAATAAGACTTTATACAAAAAATAAAGAAACTAATGAACCGGATCAATTGGTTAATAAAAGAGACATTGTCAAAAGTTTTACAAATACAACATCAAACACTATTATGTTTGATGTTGGAAATGAAAATTTAATTCTTCCTGCCGAAGGATTATTTGTGTCGGTTGAACATATCGGATATAATCTGAATGAGCGAATTAGTAACAGTTTATTGAATAAATATAACATTTTAAATGTTGAGAATGGTAATAAGGAAATAGCTTTCGCTTATGTTAAATCAAAAGAGGGCGCAATTGCAGGAATGAGAGATTATGGAATGTATTACCTCTCTTTTGATGGAAATGAAGAAAAAGTGCAGATGGAAAAGCAAAAATATAACGTCTTCATTCAACTTGAAGTCGAGGAACCATAGGGACTTCAAAAGAAAGAAATTAGTCTTTTGTCCTGTTTTTCGCAACTTTTCTGAAATTTTTTGTAGATATTTACACCCTCTATATAAGAAAGAAATTACAATGAACTACATAAAGTCAAAATACATCATTCAACCGGTTGTTTTCCTGCTCTTCTCATTTCCGGTTTATTCCCAGTCGATTCATGTTACGGGAAAGGTAATCAATGAGAAGAAGGAGGCTGTTGAAAGGGTAAATGTCGTATTAAGGCACGTCACCGGAGGAAGGATTATCGCTTTTGCCCAGACATCCGAAACCGGAAATTTCGAACTGAAAAAAGCCTTGCAGGGTGTTTCTGCCGACTCGCTGGAATTGGGCTTTTCGTGTGTGGGATACGCTTCCCAAACCTGCCGAATACCGCCGGATAACAGCCAACCTCTGCTTGTTGAATTGACAAGTTCAACTGTTGCACTACGGGAAGTGGTTGTCTCCGCTCGGAGTATCATGCAGCGACACGATACCGTCACCTACCTGGTTTCTTCCTTTTCGACTGTAGAAGACAGAACTATCGGGGATGTCCTGAAAAAAATACCCGGTGTAGAAGTGCTTGAGAGCGGAGAAATAAAATACCAGGGACAGGCATTAAACAAGTTTTATATTGATGGCTCCGATCTGTTGGGAGGGCGTTACGGTCTGGCTACCAACAATATTTCTCACAAGGATATTGCCAGTGTCGATATTATGGAAAACCACCAGCCTGTCAAAGCGCTGGAGGATGTGGTCTTTACCGGTTCGCCGGCAATGAACATCAAGTTGAAAGAAGATGCCAAATCACGATGGGCAGGCACCCTGAAAGGAGGCGCAGGCATTCCCCGGTTGTGGAACGCAGAAGTTTTCGCCATGAGATTTAAGCCTAAAATACAGAGTTTGAACACCTATAAGGGGAATAATACGGGAAATGAATCGTTTGAAATGAATATGTTTATTCCTACAGGCGATTTTATCAAAACAACAACTCAATTGCCTTCCTATATCTATGTATCGCCTTCACTGGCAAGCGATATTGGGAGCAGCCGCTCTACATTCAACCGAACAAACAATTTTACTTCCAACAACCTCTTTAAAGTAGGAAAGAATTTCGATCTGATTTCCGAGTTTACAGGCTCATTCGAACGCCGGCAGTCGGAACAGGTTTCACAGACAACCTATTTTCTGGGAGATGAACAGGTTTCCGTAGAAGATAAAACCGAAAATGCACGGGATTTCAAGAAGGCATTTACCGGGAAAATCAGCCTCAAGTCTAATCAGCCAACTTATTACCTGAACAATTATCTTGATTTCAGTTACGACCGGAACGATCCTTCAATTGATATGCTCGGAAGCTTCCCAAACAGCCAGAGAGCCGGCATTAAAAACCGGAAAGTCAGCAACGATCTTGATATACTCCGGCGTATCGGTGAAAAGGTATTTACGTTTCGTTCCGGTAACGCATTTCTCTCCAAGCCTCAATTTCTCGAAATCGTCAAAAACGGCCTGCCTTCTGTTCGTGAAAACATCAGGCTGTCGACATTTTATACCGACAATACCCTGGACTGTTCCATAATGATCGGCAAAATTCGTGTTCACAGTCCGGTCAGATTATTATACCAGTACAGGCAAATAGAACATGAAGCGGATGATCCGGCAAACAAGCTGAATACGCGCAAACTAAAAATGGACATTTCTCCCGGTATTGAATGTAACATCAATGATTTAAACATCTCCCTGTCGGGAATTTTATATTATCAGGCGCTTTCACCTGAAAACCGGACGCATCATTTTTATGGCGTAAATCCCCGTTTTTCCCTGAACTGGATCATGTCCTCGAGGATAACAATGCGAACGTATTTATCCTCTTCCAATGATTTGCCGGATGAAAATTTGTTCTATTCCGGCAATATGCTGAATAATTACCGGAACATGACCGCCGGCTATATTGATTTTTCTACCGGGAAAAGTGCGTATTTCTCGACAAGCATGGAATATAAGGATGTCCTCAAAACCCTGTTTGTCAATTTGGGAGTTTCCGGCTCTAAAAAGCGCCAAATGAAAGTGCCCGGACAGAATTTTGAAGGAGATTATATTTTAAGCTATTACTCTCCCGGCGATATGACGACCGAAATGTTCTCTGTTTATGGCTCATTCAGTAAGGGGATCGAACTGATCGGCGGAACGGTATCTCTCTTCCCACTCTATGTTCATAACCGATCGAGTATTTTGCGAAACGGCATAACGCTTCCGTATACTTCGGATTCCTATTCTCTCAGAGGCAATATAAATTCAAAAATAAGCAGTAATTGCAATCTGACATACCAGGTTTCTTATGGCTTCAGTAAACATCAAATGGAAGTGAACCGCGAGTATTTTTCATCCGGCCGACTGTCCGAGTTGCTGAAAATAACATACTTGCCGATAAAAACGTTGCAAATAGGCTATACATTTGATCATTACTGTAATGAGTTATCCTCTAACAGTTACCGCCATTTCTTTTTTTCAGATGTTTCAATCTCCTATCTTCCGAAAAACCGATGGGAATTTTCCTGTTCCGTTAAAAATATGTTCAATAAAAGATATTACTCATATTTCATTGAAAATGAATTGACATCCTTTTACAGAAGTTATACGATACGCCCAAGAAACATTTTATTATCTGCGACGTATAGATTTTAACCTGCTTTTAAACATTTGGGCGGAAAAATATTGCCGAAAGAAGGAACCGTAAACGGGCCGCAACAGTAAATTTGACTGCTCCGGCAGGTATAAAAAAAGCAGGGTAAAGATTTTTGCTTTACCCTGCTTTTTCTTTTCTATAACTTATTAAAAATAAACATCGCCAGTGCAATACAAACGAATTAATCAAATTCATTACTGAATATCAACTCGAAAGAGGAAAGCAGACTTCCCGTAATCGCCTTGCAGGAGGCTGCTACAAACCGGTGTATGCTGCTCTATCCAAAAGATATGGTAGTGTGAGCGATGCATTAAAAAAGCGTCAAAAGGCGTCAGGTGACAAAAACACAATCATTGTCACACAAACATAGATTGCAATGAAAAACAACGATTATTTGAAAGAATTTCACATCGGTAAAATGATTAAGGAAGTAGCCCTGCTGCATAAACACATTTCTTCCCGGATATTGGCGGATTCCATCCTTTTCTATTAGCAAAATTCCGATAAAATCTATAGAAAAGCGGATATGGAAGATTTAATCAAAAATTCAACTGTTTTAGAATGTCATTTTCTTGAAATGATTTTCCAAAAATATCTTTCGGATCTTCCGTTGGGGGGGGAGGATAGCGGAAAAATTCTTCCATCGTTTTGGCCCAGACAGGACATTATATCATTAAAGGGGTTACGGAAAACCGAAACACCCTCCGTGACAGGACCGCCGCAATAACGGCAACCATGCCCGCCAGCCCCATGCATCCGTAAAACCAGAAGTTTTTCCCGGATACCAAGCCGTCGGCCAAGCTCTACCGAGTACAAAAACCGTGGCCATGACACCCAAGAACGGGATCAACAGCGCCTATTTAAAAACGCCCGCATGTATCTTGAAATAATTCATAATTACTCATGTTACGCACCCATTGCGTATTTGATATTATAAAGTTCGTTCCGGGTAGCTTTTGAAGCGGCTAAATAGATTCTCGCTTTGAAGGCAAAATGTTTAGTTTGTGAGCGAACTTTAATCTTTCCAATTTGACATATGCCGGGAGCGAAGCAAATAAACGGTTACTTTGTGTTGTCACCGTTCCGGCCGGTGATTTGGACAAAGATGCATTCTGTTTAAGCAATTTGTGATATTCCTCCACACTCCACCGTTTTTTGTGAAGTGTTTTGAACGCCTCTGTGCAAAGTTCCAAATTATTACTTACCAAATTTTCTCCCGTTGAACCGTCCCTGTCTGTAAAGACGGGTTTGCATAAAAGAACCGATATCTCCAGGTCTTTCAGCCATACTTGAACGGGTTGTTCCGGCGTGAACGATAATTTGTCCATACTGCTCCACTGACCTTTATTACGGTCGGAGGTAGCGAACATGCACAGGCGGTTGCTTTTCATATCCATCATCCCACAGCGGAATCGTACGGGAACGTGTTCCACACTGCCGGATTGAACAAATCTTCCGTACGGTCGTGTATCTGCTGCTGGTATTCCATGTTGCCCAGCGGTAGAAATTCAGCCGCCACACGGTAATATCCGTCCTGTATTATGCGCAGCGTATCGCTCGGCAGCGCGACACAACGCTTGATTTAATACTTCAGGATGTGTATTTCTATCACGTCGCCGTGGTTCGGGTATGGATAGTTAAACACGAGCACGTCGTTCCGCTGGATGTCGTGCAATCCCGGTGCTCGGTATCGGTATCTGTTCGCCCCGCAGTGTTGCACAAGCTAAACAGCCGGGCGCCAAGACCGACTTGCATACCACCTGATCGCCCGCACGCAGTCCCATGAACGAAACGAATAGGAAGACCTGCACAAATACGTATACCACCGCCAGAATGCTCAGCCAGAACACTCCGTCCACCGTCCAGTCGGCGAACCGCCGGAGAATACATTTTGCTTTTTCGCTTACCACGCACATTCAAGCCTGAAAAGCTCCTATATACAAACGCTGTTTGTTTACGACGTTCCAAAATCCGCTTCATAACGCTCGCCAATGTAATACCGGCGGCTATACACCGATAATCACTCTAATAGTTGAAATTCTATTATTCGAAATTCCGGGTCATCAGTGATTCCATATATCTTATTTTGTTTTTCATCAACTACAAAGTCAAATATAGGAATATCTAATAAATAGATATTTTGAGCATTACCTCCCCAATCAAATGTAAATATTTGATTATTAAGATACAAATGAGTTTTTTCCTTATTGAAATATTTACCGGAATACAATACATAAAGTTCGTTTTTTGTGGCAAATGGGGAAAAATAACCATCACGCGTTTTTCCCTCAATTGAACGAATACCTGTCATATTATCGCGATTTATTTGGGTTAAAACAGGAAAAAAATGATCGGGTCCATGTTTTCGTTTTAATAGTAAACCGTTTGAATCATAGAACTCAATTAAGTCCGTTCTCTTATAGGGCAGGCAAATGGAACCGGTAGTTGGATTTACAGCGATATTACACAGGAAACTTTCAATAGATTCAACAACTGTAAAATGTTGACTGTAAACAGGTAATGCCCCTTTTGCTTCCAGTAGTTGTCCTTTTTTATCAAAAAAACACAACCGCTCAGGGATTGAAGACAAAACTGTTGATATTACTTGTTCATTTTTCCCTATAGCTGCCGCGTCAAGCGGTTCTTCAAATTTTATAACAAAGACCGGATTTGGGCTGGATTCCACACAAAAGTCATGCGTTGAATAGGCAATCATACTTCTTTTACCCGAATCAAATATCCATACTAATGTATCTGTTTGTTGAAGATATTTTGGAGCAATCATTTCGCCAGGCCCACTTCCAAAAGGAATACAATCGCCTATTATTTCTTTTCTATGAAGATTATATCTTAAAAAATGATTTTCAGAATGAATATTCAGCATTACTAAAATAGAATCGTCTATTAAATATAAACGCATGGGCTTATAAAGCATGCTTTCATCAATTAATTCTATTCCCGACAAATCAATTTTTCTTTTAAAATCATTCATTGAAAATTTCTCTGTATTTTGATACTGTTGATCAAATTCACAACTAATGACACAAAAAAATAACATTATGAATATGCATATTGCCTTCATTGTTTTGAGGGTATAGATAGTTTATAATAAATAAAGAAACATCGTTCTATTTCCAAAAAAAAATTTTCATTTACATCTGTTCGCAAAGAATCTTGCACTGTGTATTTTTGTATAACATTCATATTATCTTTTGTTTGATAATCATCTTCATAAATTAACAATACCGGAATAGGAATATCCAAGGTTTCATCTGAATTTCGGTATATATTATATGCGAAATACCGGAGTGGAACTGTTTTTTTTTCACGATGCACAGTTATTCCCGGTGTATTTACGAACAAATGAAGTTCCTCCTTTATGCTTATATCCGGAATAATTTCCCATAACCCTCGATCGCCTTTATTGTATTTTCTTTGGAACAGTAAATCCAAATTATACGGATTCATTGACTTGACTTTCTGTCCATTAACGTATTCTTCCATATAAAGTTTTAACACCACATCTTGAGAAAACGGGGAAGTCCTTATTCTAAAAATCTTACTTAGCAGAGATGGAGTCGGTACATCGGTCTTAGCTCCTCTTGGCGTTGAGACTGTAGTAATACCGTTACCCAACTTTTT
Organism: Tannerella sp.; assembly: GCA_031264155.1. Taxonomy (GTDB): domain Bacteria; phylum Bacteroidota; class Bacteroidia; order Bacteroidales; family Tannerellaceae; genus Tannerella. The sequence goes on from JAISEJ010000101.1 coordinate 9,322, forward strand.
GACAATAGTTTGAGCATTCACCGCAAAAAATAAACTTAATAGTAGAATTATTATACTTATCTTTTTCATTTACATAGAAATAAGTTAGCTGAAAAACATTATTTTTTCAGCTAACTTTTAAAAATTAGATTAACCCCTGTGAAAAGAACATGTGTGTAAATAACTACCCAAAAAGTAAACATGGCAATTGTAATTAAAATCCGGTTGACAACCATATAAATAACAATTTAATGCCTCATACAGACTATCGTTCTCAGAGGCTAACGCCTCCACGTTAGCTAAAGCCACATCAGACAAGGCTACTTCATTCTTCTTACTCTGGTTGATATTCAAACCACTAAATAACGCAACGGCAACTACTATGGCCACCACTAAAAAACTTTTTTTACTCATAACTATAAATATTTAAAATTAGTACTATAACTATTTCCTTTTACGACCACCTCATTTTTTTATTCAACAGGAAAGTATGAAAAGCTGCAGCTGCCGGAAAACGGTTTAGCCTGTTTAATTCATCTTCCGTGTCGATACATATCGGATGGTCAAAATTATCCAACTCTAAGAGAACGTAGATTTCTTTGTTGCCCCGGTCTTTTGGATGAAAGAAGAAGATAAATGGTATACTTTCGCCAGTCAGGGAATCCGTGTAAGCAATCAATTCCTTCCATTTGGACAGTTGCAGGCTACACCCCGTGCAGCCCAGTGAATCTGTATATATTGACACTTTATATTCTTCTTTTGGTATCTGATAGTCCACCGTATCCGTAGAATAACGGATAAAGACAGGAACCGAAGGAAAAACAATCTCCTTCCCTTGCCACTCGGAAACTAAGTGGGTAATATATTCTTTTTCCTTATTCGTACCCTTACAGGAAAAAAGAAACAATGAACAAATTATCAAAGCGAAACACTTCATTTTTATTTGTATTTTGCGATAGTCGCTGTTTTTCATTTATTCAAACGACATCAAAGATATATAAAAAATGGATTATTCAAAGTAATGTAGTTTTATTTTTTTGAGTGAACAATATTTAACTTTTAAAACCAGTTTACAACACAATAAGAAACAACAACGAATAAAAAAAACGTTCTACCAAATCTGCCTTTCGCATAACATAGTTTAATTCTTCATCCCTGCATTTTTAACGTCCTTCGGAGTTGATGGGGGCGGAGGTGGTTGAAAAAGGATTTTAAGGAAGTGACATCAGAATAGATGGGAACCGACGAGATTTGACAAGAATCGAGTTTCATTTTCAAACAGGTACTATTAGAACACAAAACGGGTTGTTTTGGTGTAGCAAAGACGGATTATTTTTACAAGGATGGAGGTGTTTGGTCATTGCAAATTCGCAGAGTAAATCCTGCGTACTCGTGTCCGCGTCTTGCGTACGCGAGTACGCAGGATCTTTTTTTTCTGTCAAATCTCTTTATAAACTATGAAATGAGAACTTTTACCGGGCAAAGCATTCCGGGGATATGGAAACATTAATTTATACTGTATATAATGCACAAAACCGCACCGCATGTTGGCAGTATAATCAGAATATCGGCTATCCCGGCGCGGAAAACAATCAGCCTCCTTTGATACTGCCGAAAGAAGGAACCGTAAACGGGCCGCAACAGTAAATTTGACTGCTCCGGCAGGTATAAAAAAAGCAGGGTAAAGATTTTTGCTTTACCCTGCTTTTTCTTTTTATGAAGCTCGGCGGCGGAAGGGTAGGAGAGGGGAGTTATTTTTTCGTTTTAATTATGATGACCCCGTTTGAACCTTTTACGCCGTACCCGAACCCGTCTTTACTTATTTCAATGCTTTCAATGTCATGGATTGATATATTGCCTGCAAAATCCAAAGTCGTTTCGACGCCGTCAACGATAACCAGTGCGTGTTCCGACATATTTAATGATTTTCCGCCGCGCATGGTTGCATAATATTCTCCCGATTCGGTTGTCTGAATATGAACGCCCGGAACCTTTCCTTTTATGGCGTCCACAAGGGTCAACGCGTTTGTTCGTTCTATCATTTTTGATGTAATGACAGATACCGTCCTGGCTTCACTGTTGTATAAGGTGCCTTGTATAAAGGGCGCTTGTACGGGATCTTTATCACCCGGGTTTACGGAAAGGAGATTGTCGGAGAGCACTAATTTCAGCGTATCGTTTTCCCCTATACGGAATTTTGCATAATTTTTGTTTACCTGTACAATGATGGTGTCTTCCGGACGTACTTTTTTCAGGGTGAACTGACCGTTTTTATTCGTTTTCGTAGAGATCGGGAAGTCTGCGACAGACAGTTTGACGTTTTTGACGGGGTTTCCCTTGTTCGATACGACGGTACCGGTCACATTCATGTCCTGTCCCCATACGGACAGGAGGAACATACTCGAAGTCATTAATAATAAAAGTCTTTTCATGATGATGATATATTATACATTTATCGCACATACGCACGTATCCTACAAATTTAATTTGAGATAATGTCTATTTATTCTTTTTAAATTCGATCAACTCAACAGGCGCTCCATTATGCAAAATCATTGCTGCCCTGACTCCATCACTGGGTATGCCCGGTTCGGAAATAATTTCAAAATTATGTTTGGCAAATTCCCTGTCAATATCATCAACTTCAAACGCAATATGAGGAACTGATTTTATTATATCCGATATTGGACAGTCTTTGTCAAATCTCATCCACTCAATCCCGAATGGACTTGTATCAAATCCTGAAACATAGAATTTCAGGTGAGGCAGGTATCTCTCATTCGGCATCACTTTATCTGTTGGAATGCCCATGTGATGATACCGCCATCCCCAATCTTCGATACACAGTGGCGGTTCATGGTCTTGCCTTGTTTTAGAAATATCTTTCATATTACCAAGCTTATGAATTGATAATATTTCCTTTTGCATCATTTTTTATTTCGGCTGTTTTCCTATATAAGCAAGGATTCCGCCGTCAACGTAAAGGACATGTCCGTTCACAAAGTTGGATGCGTCGGAAGCCAGGAAGACGGCCGGGCCTTTCAGGTCGTCGGTTGTACCCCACCTTGCCGCCGGCGTTTTTGCTATGATGAAAGAATCGAAGGGATGACGCGAGCCGTCCGCCTGTTTTTCGCGTAACGGCGCCGTCTGGGGGGTTGCAATGTAACCCGGCCCGATGCCGTTACACTGTATGTTATATTCGCCGTATTCCGAAGCGATGTTGCGTGTCAGCATTTTAAGCCCTCCTTTTGCGGCAGCGTAGGCGGAAACGGTCTCCCGGCCAAGTTCGCTCATCATGGAACAGATGTTTATGATTTTGCCGTGTCCTTTTTTAATCATGGAAGGAATGACGGCTTTGGAAACGATGAACGGCCCGTTCAGGTCGACGTCGATAACCTGGCGAAACTCGGCAGCCGTCATTTCGCACATAGGTATGCGCTTGATGATACCGGCATTGTTCACAAGGATATCAATAACGCCAACTTCCTTTTCGATTTTGGCAATGGCGGCATTTACGCTTTCTTCGTTTGTCACGTCAAACACATATCCGTGGGCGCCGATGCCTGCGGCTTTGTATTTTTCAACGGCATCTTCTACCAAATCGAGCTTTAAGTCGTTGAATACGATTGTCGCCCCGGCTTCGGCAAGCGCCGATGCTATCGAGAATCCTATTCCGTAGGTAGCTCCGGTTACCAAAGCTGTTTTTCCTTCTAATGAAAATTGATTGTTCATTCTGTTAAAATTTAAAATGTTATTTATAGGACTTTTATAATCAAAGGTTCTTCAATGGCGACGGAAAAATATCCGATATAACTCTGGAAAGAATCAAGCGTGGAGAAGCCGAATTTTTCCCATCCGAATCCTGTATAATACGTAACAGGCTCGTTCGGATAATAAGTCGTTACTCCCAGTACATGCGAGTGCGTTTCTTCTTTTTTGCTTATATCGTGCAGGATGGTATACGTATTGGATATAACGCTTTCCAGTCCTTTTGGAAATACCATGCCGACGAATACTTTTCCCACTATTTCACTGTCGGGTTCTTCGTAAATGATTGCGGCAGTTCCGTTTTCCGTATAAGCCTGATATGCTTCGTCGTCTTCGGCGCGTTTCACCAGGCCGGCGGCAACGGCTATGGCGTCAGCGACGCCATATTCCTGCGTTACTTTCGTCAGTTGCGAACCGGCGTCGAGGGAGAATGTACGGCTTTCGCCGAACGTTTTTCCGTCGACGGTGATATCCTTGTAGATAAGTTTGAACGTGGTACGTAAAGGCCCGTTTTCCAGTACTTCCTGGCCGACAAAATTGCCGTTCAGAGTCAGCGTGTCGTTTACGAACGGAGCCATCATGCCTCCGCCCAGCGTGCGTCCGACCTTATAGTCGTCAAGCCCATCGCCGTGGTCTTCGTGGTAAGAGCGGATTCCGGCCAGGTCGTCTTTATACCATTTGTCGATTACGAGGTCGTTTGTCCGTTTGTACCAGAAATCCAGTCCGTTGCTTGGGCCGTCAATCGGGACGAGGGCCGCTCCGTATATGCGGAATGCCACGCGGTCGTTCTCCCACGCAAAGTCATCATAGCGTTCGGGGATGAAGCGCCCGTATACTTTCGGCGCGAATGTTTGCGGCGCTCCCGTTTTTACCGTGTAAGGGAGTGTTTCCTTCGTTTTTATATCCGTCTGGAAGATGAGTTTGCCGTCGTACGTTACTTGTGACGGGATGACGTCGCCCTGTTGATCTATTACGACATACGCCTTTCCGGCAGGGAGAGCCATCAGTTTTTCCACCGGTATTTCTACCATGTCGGAACGGTCAAAATCACTTGGATTTTCTACGGTTATGTTCAAACCGGAATCACACGAAACCAGCCAGATGAGGGCGGAGATTAAAAAAGAACATCTTTTCATATCAGTTACATATTAAATGTTAATTTGTTATACTATCGGAGTTTGTCTGCCGTAAAGGTATCCATGTCATCATAATCCAGGTTTTCGCCGCACATTGCCCAGATGAACGTATAGTTGCTCGTTCCGGCAGCGGAATGGATAGACCAGGACGGCGAGATGACAGCCTGTTCGTTTGCCATAAAGATGTGCCTTGTTTCCTGCGGCTGTCCCATGAAGTGGCAGACGGCCTGAAGTTCGGGGATTTTGAAATAGAAGTAAGCTTCCATCCGGCGGGAATGTGTATGCGGCGGCATTGTGTTCCAGACGCTTCCTTCCTTGATTTCCGTCAGTCCCATCTGCAGCTGGCAGCACGGTACGATTTCGCTCAATATGAGCTGGTTCAGCGTTCGTTCGTTGGATAAGGCTTTGACGCCCAGTTCGCGCGTGCGGCGCATTTCCTTGGTTATCGCAGCCGTCGGATAGGCCCTGTGCGCCGGCGACGATGCAAAGTAGAATTTTGCCGGTTTTGAGGCGTCTTTGCTTTTGAACGTCACGCTTTCGGAGCCTCTGCCTACATATAAAGCGTCTTTGTATGCCATTTCGAAGTCTTTTCCGTCGACAGATACAATGCCTTCATTTTCTATACAGATGATACCTGCTTCGCGCCGTTCGCAAAAATATTTGGAACGGATCAAATCGACCGTCTCAAGCGTCAGGTTTTCGTTTGCCGGAAATGCTCCGCCGATAATCAGGCGGTCATTGTGGGTATAAACCATTCTTACTTCATCGCTTTCAAAGAGTTTTTCTACTAAAAATTCTTTTCTCAG
>JAISEJ010000209.1 GCA_031264155.1 Tannerella sp.
ATCAACCAAATCAAAAAACAAGGCGATATCCAACGGAAGAATAAGTTGAAACAATTTTACACAGGGATTTTCTGCTTTCATAGACTACAAAGATAATCATTCCCTTTTTTTGACCTATAACCTAAACACGGAGTTTTGCAGGTGAGCCGAGTTTACGCCTGTTACGAAGATTGTGTACCGAGAAAAGGACTGGAGGCCGTTTGTGAGTGTTACGTACAGTTCGCCCGGTTATATCGGGGCCGGGGGCAGGTTGTATTACAAGTCTGTGGGGGTGAGCGTGCAGTATGTGACCGATCTGAAGAGGAACGGGATTTGTATTGGTATACATAAGGCGTTTTAATGGAATATTGAGTATTTCTATTTGTATCTTTTTCCGTCCGGTGTGGCTTGTGAAGGTCGGGCCGGATGTTTTTTGTATTGTGGGGTGGCTTTATTGGTTTTAATCTGTTGAATTAGTGTCGACATGGGAATTCTCATGTCGGCGGTTGCGTCCTGTGAGTACCTTGCGACTCCGGCGTTTTGCAATTGTTATTTATAGTCAAGGTGTAAATCAAAAAGATAGACAACATAGTCTCTTTTTTAGTCCCTATAATAGACAAAATATTAATAATCAATTATTAAAGTTGTCTCACCAAGATTCGAACTTGGACAAACAGAACCAAAACCTGTTGTGCTGCCATTACACCATGAGACAATCCCTCGCTTTCTCTCCAAAAGCGGTGCAAAAGTAAAAGTTTAATATTACATTTGCAACTATTTTTTTCGAATTTTATTTCACAACGTGATTCCGAATGTCCAGGCATACGACGGTAGTGACGTTTTGCGTGCAGCAGCCGGTATCTTAATGACAATGCCATCCACCGCCGTTTCCCACCGGCATTTGCCTTTTATACCCAACAGTGTGACAACAACCGTTTCGGGAACGCGAATACCCTTCAACGCGACCTCCTTCAGCAAGACTTCATTCTCGTCCGCCAGGTAAATGCCGTACAGACAGTTCCCTTTGGCCGTATAACACGCCTTTTCCCGCTTATAGGGCGGGACGGGACGCGTCCCGTAAATAGCCTCGGCGTTCACGTCCATCCATTGGCCGATTTCCGCTAAACGCCTGTAGGCCGTTGTATCAAAATCGCCGTCCGGACCCGGGCCGATGTTCAACAAATAATTGCCGCCTTTAGAGACGATATCCGCGAGCGCATGAATGATTCGCCGTGTCGACTTATACCTATCTCCCGGCGTATAAGACCATGAGCTCGCCATCGTCATGCACGTCTCCAAAGGATATGAAAGCGGCCGGTCGGAGATACTCTGTTCTGGCGTCCAGCAGTTTTCGTAAAGCCCTCCTACCGTCCGGTCAACAATCATCAGCCCGGGCTGATGATTCCGAGCCATCCGTGCAATGCGTTCCATGTCAATATCCTGGTTCCACAAACGGCGTTTGGCAGCATCCCGTTCAACTTCTTCCGACGGAAAAGGGCGTACCCATCCGCCGTCCAGCCACAAAACATCAATCGAACCATGAGACGTCATCAACTCTTCAATCTGGCTGTACGTAAAATCCATAAACCGCTGCCAGCGTTCTGGATATTTCCGCGTGTTATAATTCACATTCCGGTCGGGCGTAGCCCATTTCGCTGCCCAGTAATCGGGATGGCTCCAGTCGGGCTTGGAAAAATAAGCACCGATACCGAGCCCTTCCTTTCGGAAAGAAACAAAAATTTTCCTTGCTACATTTGCTTTCGGGTGAGAGTGAAAAGGGACTTCCGGATCCGTTTTATAATCGGTATACCGACTGTCGAACATGCAAAAACCCTCATGATACTTAGTCGTGAAAACGATGTATTTCATTCCGGGCGCTTTAGCCACTTTCGCTCATTTGTCCGGATCGAATTTCACGGGATTAAATTGCTGCGGCAACAATTCGTATTGCTTTTTGTATTCGACATAGTCATGCGCGTAAGGCCCATTCCTCACCCATTCCGGTTCGGAACAAAGCGACCAGGATTCCACAACGCCCCAGACCGAATAAGCCCCCCCAGTGCATCATCAATCCGAATTTCCAGTCCTACCATGCATATAATTTTTACAAGACCAACGGATCGCTCGCAGATACATAATGTTCATGCTCTTGGGAGGATAATGATATTACACTCCCAAGTAGCAAAAAAAGGCAAGATAAAATTACGTTTCATGATTTTACTATACTGCGCACGGGGCGGTTTTATGCATGGCAGGTTGCGCCGTAATCTTGTAGGGGCGTAGCGCGCTACGCCCTCACGCAATACACAAATACACAAAACCATGCGGCATGAAGTATTAATTGCAGTTCCTGTCGAGATCCCTTCCGTCAGCATTGCGGACGGAAACTGTCCCTGGGAGCGGGTTGCTTTTCCGTCACTAAACGGATCGCTTTTTCGTCACTAAACGGGTCGCTTTCCAAGCTATCTACGGGTTGCTTTCCAAGCCGTCTACGGGTTGCTTTCCAGTCTGTCGACGGATTGCTTTTTAACCCGGGGGGGCGGGGCATCTTACAAAACCTGCGCAATGCACAAAACCATGCCGAGCACAGTATAAAATTACCTTGCAATGAGTAAAAAGTAATTCTTTTTTCCGCGCTGGACAAGCAGGTATTTGCCGTTTAACAGGTGGTTGGAATTTATTGAGGCGTCGAATCCACTAAGTTTCTCTTTGTTAATGCTGATGCCTCCGCTTTGCGCTAATTTACGCATTTCGCCTTTCGACGGGAATACAGGCGCCTTATCGGTACACAGGTCGACCGCCTTGATGCCTGCCGACAGTTCGTCGCGTGATATTTCAAATTGGGGCACGCCTTCAAACACGGCTAACAGCGTATCTTCGTCGATCTTTTTCAACATGTCGGAGGTCGCGTTGCCGAACAGGATCAGGGAAGCATCCACCGCAGCCTTGTAATCTTCTTCGGAATGTACCATTGTTGTTATTTCCTGAGCCAGACGTTTCTGCAACGGGCGCAGGTGAGGCGCTTCGGCCTGTTCTTTCTCCAGAGAAGCGATTTCTTCACGGCTTAAAGCCGTAAATATTTTAATATATTTGGCCGCATCTTCGTCGCTTACGTTCAGCCAGAACTGATAAAATTTATACGGCGATGTGTAACGGCGGTCCAGCCATACATTGCCGGATTCCGTTTTGCCGAACTTCCCGCCGTCGGCTTTCGTAATAAGTGGACAGACAAGCGCAAAAGCCTCCGCTTCCGATCCTAACGTGCGACGTATCAGCTCCGTTCCCGTAGTGATATTCCCCCACTGGTCGGAGCCTCCCATCTGAAGGCAGCACCCTTCGTGCTGGTATAAATACAGGAAATCATACCCCTGAAGCAACTGATATGAAAATTCCGTGAACGACATGCCGACATTAGATTCCGCACTCAGGCGTTTTTTTACGGAATCTTTAGACATCATATAATTCACCGTCAGATGTTTTCCGACGTCGCGGATGAAATTGAGAAATGTATAATCCTTCATCCAGTCATAATTGTTCACTAACCTGGCTGCATTAGGCGCATCGGAATCAAAATCAAGAAATTTGGCAAACTGTTTTTGAATGCAGTCCTGATTGTGGCGCAAGGTCGCCTCGTCAAGCAGGTTGCGTTCGGCCGATTTCATCGACGGGTCTCCAATCATACCGGTAGCGCCGCCTATAAGAGCGATTGGCCGATGACCCGCACGTTGAAAATGTTTCAATATCATGACGCTGACTAAGTGCCCGATATGCAGTGAATCCGCCGTAGGGTCAAAGCCGATATAGGCGGATGTCATTTTTTTTTGTAACTGTTCTTCCGTTCCGGGCATCATGTCGTGTATCATGCCCCTCCATTTCAATTCTTCAACAAAATTCATTGTATTCATATTTTTTTAGCCGTGCAAAGATAGCGCAAATCGAATGTAATTCAAAAAAAACATTGAATTCATTGGATGATGAGGTTGAAAAATGTTTCTATTGCTTCGGACAAATGTTCCTCCGGGATATTTAGTTCTTTGGAGATTAGCTTGTATATGTCGCGTATATCAATGTTTTCATCGTCGGTTTCGGCAAGCAGGCGCTTTTTCTCCCAGGCTGCTTTCAGAGCGTTTGGACGGTAGTTTGTGCCGAACGATAAATACAGGCCCGCATTTATTAACTGTCCGGCCAGGATTTCGTTGCCTCTGAAACCGTGAATAATCCATGGCATCGAGGGCTTCAGGGTTTTACGGACGTGCAGTAATTCATCCCAGGCCCTGACACAATGTATGATGAGCGGTTTCCCGACTTCTTCGGCCAGGCGTGTATGCGCTGCAAACAGTTCCTGCTGCAGCCGGAAAGTGTTTTCGTCTTTTGCCGTCATTTTGTCTAATCCTGTTTCGCCAATAGCTGCGACGGACGGCATGACGGCATATTCCCGCACTTTGTCCATCAGATGCGGATCCGGTTGCCACGGATGGATACCGACGGCAAAAGAATTCAGCGCCGGAGAGGACGGCGATTGTCTATCGCCGCTTAAAAAACCGGAAGGAAGGTGCGGGTTTCGCAAATCGACGGAAATAATGGCGATATCTTCCGGATGTACCGGCGGTTGGTGAGAATGTATGTCGCAGTATATCATTCCACAATATCAGGGTACGGGGTCATATCCGCTTCCGCCCCAGGGGTGACATCGCAGGATGCGTTTTATCGCTAACAGGCTTCCTTTCAGCGGGCCGTGTTTTTTCAGGGCTTGCACAGCATACTCGGAACAAGTAGGTAAGTACCTGCAACTTGCCGGCGTTAGAGGTGATATACAATATTTGTAGAAATAGATCGGCAACAGCAAGATTTGTGTCAGTAACCGTTTCATAAGTTTTCTTTCCGGCGGATGGTTTTAAGCGCTTTCAGCATAGCTTTCTCTATGTTCGCATACGCCTTTATCTCATTACATATATATATATAGGCAACATGAATTTGTTTCCCTTTTTGCTTGCACAATCCGGAAGTTTCATTTTTATTTAATCGGTAAGCCTCACGTATGAGCCGTTTTATCCGGTTACGTCGCACGGCATACCGGATGCGTTTTTTGGGGACGTTAATAAAAACGGAAATGCCGGACGAAGGTAACAAGCTACCGCTATCCGACAAATATACGATCCGTAAAGGATATGACACAAAAGATTGTCCGTCGGCGAACAGCCGGTCAATATCCTTTTTCAAACATAGTCGTTCGCTTTTAGGGAAAAGATTCCTTTCACAAGCTTCCATTTTTCGCTCCTTGACTCATTTCTTTTTTCAGATATTGCTCAAGGGCGGCAGTCATAGATGGGGCTTCCGGCGTCGGCGCTTCGATATCAAGACGTAATCCCGCATCGACGGCAGCCTTGGCTGTTGTCGGCCCGAAGCAACCGATACGGATATCTTGCTGCTTAAACTCGGGGAAATTTTTCAGCAAGGAAGATATGCCGGAAGGGCTGAAAAACAGAAGCATATCATAGTCGAACTTCTCGTTATCAGTAAAATTATTACTTACGGTGCGATACATAATCGCTGTCTTGTAGTTGATCCTTTTCCCGTTAAGACTTACCATAAGGTCATCTTTATGTACATCGGAAACAGGAATCAGATATTTTTCTTTCGAATGTTTTCCGACAAGTTTTACCAAGTCATCCAGTTTTCCGCTTTGTCCGAAAAAGATTTTACGCTTACGATATACAATATATTTCTGTAAATAAACGGCAATAGTTTCTGTCATACAAAAATATTTCATCGTTTCGGGAATGGTAATGCGCAATTCTTCACTTAGTTTGAAGAAATGGTCTACTGCCGTTCGAGCTGTGAAAATAATAGCGTTATAGTCCAGAATAGATACCTTTTGCTGTCTAAATTCTTTTGCAGACAACGGCTCTACTTTGATAAAAGGACGGAAATCTATTTCCACGCCGTATTTTTCCGCGATGTCAAAATAAGGAGATTTGCTCGCTATCGGCTGGGGTTGGGATACCAACATTTTTTTGATAATCACTGCCATATATTATTTGTTTCGATAATATTATACATATAAATCAAACCCTCATATAAAAATACCAACGGTATAATTTCTTGGCTGCAAAGGTACAAACTTAAAAACAATAACCCCGTGCTTTTGTAAAAAAATATGTGAATAAATCTATATATAAGTAGCGATCTGTATATTAAGTAACTGATAATAAATATAATATATGCGATAAAAAAATATTCGCCGATAAGCAATATCCACAAAACAGGGATGTATAAAGATATTCCCCATGCGCAAAATAATGCCTGGTTGTTTACGAACATTATTTTATATATGTCTTGTTCTAAGAAAATATATCCGAAAATACCGTATATACCTCTCTTCAACAGGTAAAATACAAGCAAAACGACAAACAGGCCGGCTGTGATGAAGGACATTTTCGATATATCCGGATTTATAAAAAAGTTATATTTCGCACTAACGAGGAAAACGAAAATACTGCATAGAAGCAGCGTATGAAAACTCATGAAAAGGTTAAAGAGAAAACTGTCTTTTTGCGTTGTGTCAAAGATGCTTTGCCTTTGTTCGTTTGCACGGGTATTCGATATCATTTTACCGAACAAGGGCATGTTAAGCCTGAATATCAATGCGAATGTAGACAGCAAGATGAGTACGACAAGCAACAAGATGTCGTTCGAAAACGTCGTATTATCGAGGTAAATGCCGGTATATCCTTCAAAATAAGTGCTGTCCATTAATGTCCGAGAACTTGATTCGGCTACAAAGTTAACGTTTTCTTTTGATTATTTACCTGTTGTGTTATACGATTGTTCTGCCTGCCAACACATTTTTGTAGTCCTCATAGTTTTTTTGTAGAAGAGCAGGGGTGTCAAGTTTGTACGGGCATTTTTCCTTGCAACGGTTGCAGTGGATGCAATCTTCCGTTTTTTTCATCTTTTCCTGCACTCCCTTTGTCAGTTGCAAAGCTGCCGGCGAACGGCGCAACAGTAACGACATACGTGCGCAAGTGTTTATTTCGATATCAACCGGACAAGGCATGCAGTATCCGCATCCGCGGCAAAAATATCCCTGTAATGCGATTCTTTCCTGTTCGATAAATTCCGTCAGATGACGGTTCATCGAAGGCGGTGAAATGATGTATTTCAGGAATTCATTCAGTTCCTCCGGACGTTGGATGCCCCATATTGGGAGTACGTTTTTATATTGTGCAAGAAAAGCGTATGCTGCGGCGGAATTTGTTATCAATCCACCGGAAAGGGCTTTCATCGCGATGAATCCCATATTGTTTGTTTCGCATTTCCTTACCAATTCGAGTTCTTTTTCGCCGGAGAGATAGCAGAACGGGAATTGCAGGGTCTCGTATAAACCGCTGTCGATGGCTTCGTGAGCGACCGCCGAACGATGATTCGTGATGCCGATGTGTCGCACATACCCTTTTTTTACCGCATCGGTCATAGCTTCATAAAGTCCACTTTTGTCCTCCGGTTTCGGACAAAATCCCGGATTATGGAACTGGTAGATATCCAGATAATCCGTTTGAAGTTCTCTGAGAGTTGTTTTCAGGTCGTTACGGAAGCCGGAAGCGTCCTGTGCCATTGTCTTCGATGCGATGATCACCTTGTTACGTATTCCTTTGAACGCTTTACCTATTTTCTCCTCGCTGTCGGTATAAAATCTTGCCGTATCAAAAAAAATAATTCCGCCTGCGTATGCCTTATGTAACAGATAAATGGCCTCCTTTTCCGGAATGCGTTGGATCGGCAATGCTCCGAATCCGTTTTTATTTACTGTGATACCTGTTTTGCCTAAAATGACGTTTTCCATGTTTTATTCCTTCCATGTTAATAGATAGCTTTCCGTTACCTGATAATTTATTCTGAAACGTTGATTTTGTCCTGTTCGTTTCTCCTTTAGCATGAGAAAACCTTCTTTTGAAAGCCGGAAAGGTTCGACATGAAGATGTTCGGCGAAGTCAACGTCTGTTTCTCCCAGCGCTTTAAACGCCGTTTCTTTGGCGCACCAGCATATTGTGGCTATCTCGTCAGTCGCTTTTTGATTATCAAATAAAGGTGCAATGAATTTCAATTCGTCTTCGTTCATATATTTTTTGCGCAGTCTCCATGCGCGCTCCGAGTGATATTCAATATCAATGCCGGGATTTGTGTTTTCGCTTAATATGATTGCGGCAAAGCCTTTTGTATGTGAGATGCTTATGTTGTACGTATTGCCGGACAGGAAAGGCGCTCCGTTCTCCCGATACCGGATATACGTTTCACTTCCTGATAGATGCTGCAGCAGTAACCGTACGGCAAGCCATTCCTGTTTGCGTTTGTCGGATTGTATCTTATTCATTTCGGAATAGTATACATCTTTATTTATAAGTGAATCAAACAGTTCCTGCCATGATTCGCTTATTTCCCATATGCCCATCAGGGGCGTTTTGTATTTGTCCGATACAGGCATTCTTTTTTCCAGTAAAATGATTGAATGAGTTCAATAATATCTTTTTTTATGTATTCGGTGACGGGTGCGAGTGAATCGGCATTGGCGCTGTATTTATAATACAATGCACCGCGGAAGAAATTGGCGACGCTGTCCGTGAGCATAAACTGTATGGGCGATGCAGTTTCTCCTTCCGTCAGGAACAGAGATCCGTAAATATGGTGATCTTTGTTTTCGTAAATCTTCTCGTTTATCTCAACCGCATTTCTGTTAGTATGTTCAATCAGTCTGCGACATTCGTCTTCGTACTCATGGAACGTTTGGGGCGTTATAGTTTGATAACTGCAGAATATTTTCGCATTAAGGTCCGGATAGTCAATATTGAACCGGTATTGCGCACTGTCATTCGTAGGCAATTCAACGGCAGTCTGTGTCGAAAGATTAAATCCGTAAGGCAATTCATCCATGTTAAAAGCCATATATTGAGCTTCCGGAGGTTCTATGCGAAGGTAACCTTTCGGTTTGGGCGTATAATTTTTTTTACACGATAGTATTATACATATAAAAAGAGTGAAAAAAACAAGATTCCGCATGGTGGTTGCTTTTTTAAGATTTGTCTTCTTCATTTTGGGAAATTACGCCGAATTTGACTTTCAGTACACGGCGTTCATCGGCTTCCAGTATGCGGAAACGGTATTTTTTGTAATCAATCACTTCGCGCCGACGGGGTAATGTTCCTTTTATGGCAAGCATAAGGCCGGTGAGCGTTTCCGCCTCTTCGGTATGTTCACTGAAGTCCGACGGAGAGACGCCTGTCTCGCGGAAAAAATCATTAAGTTGGATTTTTCCCTCGAAAATATAACTGCCGTCGGGCAGTGACATAAACGAATGATTGTCTTCGTCGTATTCATCCGATATATCTCCTACGATCTCTTCTATGATATCTTCCATTGTCACAAGGCCCGACGTGCATCCGAACTCATCAACGACGATAGCCAGGTGCGTCTTGTGTGCGCGTAGTTCGTCCAACAGATCGTCGATCTTTTTGGTTTCCGGAACAAAGTACGGTTTGCGCATGATGGATTGCCATTCGAACTTATCCGGTTTGTTAAGCGCAGGTATAATATCCTTTACGTAAAGAACGCCTTTGATATTGTCTTCGTCTTCTTCGTACACGGGGATCCTGGAATATCCGGATTCGACAATGATGTTTATGACCTTATTCAAGTCGCTTTTGATGTTTATCGCTTCGATATCTGTACGCGGCGTCATTATCTCGTTCGCTTTTTTGTTGTAGAAATGGATGATATCTTCAAGCATTTCCTTCTCTTCGTAAATATCGTTCGGAGCTTCGTCTGCGAGTGGTATCTGCATTTTTTTCGAGTGATCGTTATCCTTCTTTTTCACTGGTGTGGACGTCATATGTATGAACGGCGAACACGCATTTGTGATGAATCTTAATAGCGGTGCCATGGCACGGGCTATGCCAAGATAGTGTTTTGACAGTAATTTGGGAAAAAGGCCATAGAAAAGAATCCATAGTACGACAGTACAGACAAGTGTAATCAGGTAAGCCATGATGAGCGGTTCAATGCCGGATCGGCTCGTTCCGTATGCGCACAAGACGGTTACAACAATAAGAATGAAAGACCGAATCATACGGCAGGAAACTCTCATCAACCACGAGTGACCGGACAGGCTGGCGATGACATCATACCTGGCCGGTGCGCTTTCTTCCAGTTTGTCCATTTCTTCTTGCGATAAGGAAGACACCGCATTTTCGGCCGCAGATATAAGTGTTGTGAAAAACAATAAAGCGAAGGTAATACCAAAAACTGCTGCAAGGTCGGTCGAATCATTTAAAGTTATTTGCAGCAGCAACCCCGGGAAATAATCGTCTGATTCCAAAATGTAATATTAAAGTTTAAAATGGTAAGTCGTCTGTCTGATCTGATACAGGAGGAATTTCTACCGTTGCAGCATTCGTGTTGTTGGCGGCCGTAGCGGATGCGTTACTGCTTTCTTGCTGTTCGTCACGACGGGTACCGCTTCCTGTAGAATAAAATTCAACCCGGTCAGCGTATATTTCCGTAACATAACGTTTGTTGCCGTCTTTGTCGTCGTAGTTGCGTGTGCGTATTTTACCTTCAACATACATGAGGGAACCTTTTTTCACGTACTTCTCGATAAATTGTGCGCGGTCGCGGGTTGCAACGATATTGTGCCATTCGGTACGTTCGGGCACTTCGGTTCCGTTCGCGAGTCTGTATCCGCGCTCTGACGTGGCCAGTGGAAAGTTTGCAATTGCATGGCCGTTATCGAAATAGCGGATGTCCGGATCTTTCCCTACATAACCTATTAAAATAACTTTATTCAATGACATATTATATTTAATGTTTAAAGGTGATAAATAATACGTACAAACTTACGGACTTTTTTTTGATTATTCAAAATTTAGATGTTTTTTTTATCGGCTGTTAGTCGGATTTGTTTTTGGCAAATATCGCTACATTGTTGTTTTGATGCGCAATTAAGTCATTATTTGAGGCAAGCGCAAAAAATAAAATAATATTTTTGTTGAAAAAAAAGCGGATTTATTTTTTCTGTAATAGAAAAGTAGTATATTTGCAGTCCGAAAAATTGAAATGTAATATTCATTTAATAAATTATTTAACATGACTAAAGCAGAACTTATTAGCCTGATATCAAAGAAAACAGGCGTTGAGAAATCAGAAGTTTTAAGTATTGTAACTTCTTTTATGGACACGATCAAGAAATCGTTGGATGAGGGCGAGAATGTTTACTTGAGGGGTTTCGGAAGCTTCATCGTAAAGAAAAGAGCTGAGAAAAAGGCCCGTAATATTTCTAAAAATACTACAATCGTAATAGAAGAACACAACATTCCGGCGTTTAAACCCGCTAAAGTATTTAAGGATGCGATAGCGAAGGATAAGAAAAAAGCCAAAAAGAAGAAATAAGAAATAATTAAAAAACCCAAGTATTATGCCAAGCGGTAAGAAAAGAAAAAGACACAAGATGGCTACGCATAAGCGTAAAAAACGATTGAAGAAAAACAGACATAAGAAGAAATAAGTCTGGAAAAGTGAAATCGGAAAGAACAAGCTTAATAAGGATGATTGTTATTTAAGTTTGTTCTTTTGTTTGGTTATTGAATAATCTGACGTGATAAGTGAAATAATAGTTGACGTAACGCCTAAAGAGGTATCAATCGCAGTATTGGAAAATAAGATTCTGGTTGAGTTTCAGCGAGAAACGCGAAATGAATCGTATGCTGTCGGTGATATATATTTCGGGAAAGTAAAGAAAATACTTCCCGGACTTAATGCTGCATTTATTGACGTCGGGTATAAAAAGGAGGGCTTTCTTCATTATCAGGATCTTGGCCCTAATTTTAATACACTACAGAAATATCTGAAAAGAGTACTTTCCGGCGATAAGAAAAGTACTCAGCTTTCCAAGTTATCGCTTCTTCCCGAACTACCGAAAGATGGTAAAATTGCAGATGTGCTTGCCTCCGGAGAGGAAGTGTTGGTGCAGATAGCAAAAGAACCTATTTCGACGAAAGGCCCGCGGCTGACGACCGAATTGTCTTTCGCCGGACGTTATCTTGTGTTGATGCCTTTTTCCGATAAAGTTTCCGTTTCTTCCAAAATAAAATCAAGTGAAGAACGTGCACGGTTACGCCAATTGATACAGAGCGTTAAAACGAGGAATTTCGGAGTGATCGTCCGTACTTCGTCCGAAGGAAAACGTGTCGCCGAGCTTGATCATGAACTTAGAATTTTGCAGAAACGGTTTGACGATAATATAATTAAACTGTTCAAAACAAAGGCGCCTTTGCTTTTCTATGAAGAGACTTCACGAATGGTCGCCCTTCTGAGAGATGTGTTGAACTCTACATTTGAGCATATCTATATCAATAACGAAGACGTTTATAAGAATATACTTGATTACGTCTCGCTGATAGCGCCCGAACAGAAAGGTATTGTGAAGCATTATACCGGCGAATTGCCTGTTTTTGATCATTTTGCCGTTACCAAACAGATAAAATCATCACTTGCGCGTACGGTTACTTTTAAAAATGGGGCGTATCTTATCATAGAGCATACCGAAGCCATGCATGTGATTGATGTGAATAGCGGTAACCGTTCCACAAAAAACGGGAATGAGCCGGAAGCGACTTCCTATAATGTTAATCTGGCCGCCGCGGATGAGTTGGCGCGACAATTGCGTTTACGCGATATGGGCGGCATTATCGTCGTTGACTTTATTGATATGACGGATGCTTCGAACCGTCAGAAATTGTACGAACACATGGCTGCCGTCATGTCACGCGACCGTGCACGCCATAATATATTGCCGCTGAGCAAGTTCGGATTGATGCAGATAACACGTCAGCGTGTACGGCCTGTGTTGGATATTGAAACGTTGGAGACTTGTCCTACCTGCTTCGGTTCCGGTCATGCGCGCCCGTCAATCCTGTTTACCGACATGTTGGAGGAAAAACTTGATACCCTGACAAATAATCTGCATGTAAAAAACTTTATTCTCCGTCTTCATCCATACGTATATGCGTATGTTTCAAAAGGGTTTGTTTCGATGCTGAGTCGCTGGAAATGGAAGTATAGCCGGAATCTGAAGGTGATTCCGGATCAAAGCCTCGGTTTTCTGGAATATAAATTTTATGATGCGGATAATAATGAATTTGAAGTGAACGAAAAGGTAGAAATCAAATAAAATAATGTCATAAAGTATATAACCATGAAGCAACGCCTGTTTATTCTTCTTATAATAATGAATGTAGTGAGTATGAACGCATTTTCTCAGGATGAAACGATCCGTCTGTTTCCCGGAGGCGCTCCCGGAGAAAAAGGCGCTTTGCCCGAAGAAAGTATTAATGTGACCGGGAATAAAGTAGGAGGGGAGATTGTACAAAGAATAAGTAACGTAAGCGATCCTATGATTACGGTTTATCATCCTGTTCAGGAATTGGCGTGTGGTACGGCTATGATTGTCTGTCCCGGAGGCGGATATAATATTTTAGCTTACGACCTGGAAGGGACGGAAATCTGTGTATGGCTGAATGATATGGGCATAACGGCTGTGTTGCTGAAATACCGTGTACCCCGGCGCGAAGGGTTGGAGAAACATGTAGCGCCATTGCAGGACGCCCAGCGGGCTGTCGGCTATGTAAGGGCGCATGCCGGAACGTTGAATATTCATCCCGACCGCATAGGTATTATGGGCTTTTCCGCCGGAGCGCATTTGTCGGCTATGGTTTGTAATCATCCGCAGGAACATACTTATCCGGCAATTGATGACTGTGATAATTTCAGTAGTCGTCCGAATTTCTGCCTATTGGTTTATCCGGCGTACCTCAGTGGTGAAACGGTTGGCGCCTTGTCGCCGGATCTGAAAATATCCGCTCGAACTCCGCCCACCATGCTTATCCAGGCCGAAGACGATAAATCCCATATAAACAGTAGTCTTTCCTATTATTATGCATTGAAGGAGGCGGGCGTGCCGGCTACGATGCACTTATACAGCCGCGGTGGACACGGCTACGGACTGCGCGATACAAAAACGGAAGTGAACGAGTGGCCTGAACGTGCGGAATACTGGTTGCGTTCGATGGGCGTTATTGAATGATAAAATGGATTGATGAGAAATAATAGATGGTGCTATAAAAAGTATGCTGCTATAAAAACTTGGCAATGAAGGAAAAAGCATTATCGTTTGTAAAACGAAAATAGAGATTTTAAGTATCCTTAGAGACCTTCAAAGTATCCTTAGAGACCTTCAAAGTATCCTTAGAGACTTTCAAAGTATCCTTAGGAAATCATATCAATAGCAATGAATACCCTACAGGCAATAAAAACGGCCTTATTGATCTTCTATTGATAGTAGCCTGAC
Source organism: Tannerella sp. (assembly GCA_031264155.1). Classification (GTDB taxonomy): domain Bacteria; phylum Bacteroidota; class Bacteroidia; order Bacteroidales; family Tannerellaceae; genus Tannerella. Next base: position 14,375 of record JAISEJ010000209.1, read on the forward strand.
GGGCAATGCACAAAACCAGGCCGCAAAGTATGGCTTTCTTTTATATTAATTGGGGGTATGTATAATGGATAACATACTTTTTAAATCACTTCTAAATAACAATAATTAACGCATTTATATGCGTATTGTATTGTTATTTTTTCTACTTTTGCAAACGAATTGACGTGGACAGATTTGTACTGCTTGCAACCACAGGAAAAAATGCTAAAATGAATTGAATCTCTTTTCTTGCCGTTCGGCATAAATTTTCCAGCGTTGATTCATTACTTATGTTTAACTTAATAAATGGATAAGGTAATGAGTTATTTATTTACATCGGAATCGGTGTCGGAAGGACACCCGGACAAAGTGGCCGATCAAATATCGGATGCTTTATTGGATGAGTTCCTGGCTCAGGATGAAAACTCCAAAGTGGCATGTGAAACGCTGGTTACTACCGGTCAGGTAGTTGTAGCCGGCGAGGTTAAATCGAAAGCATACGTAGATGTACAGGATGTTGTGCGTCGTGTAATCGGGAAAATCGGTTATACGAAGAGCGACTATCAGTTTGAAGCGAAATCGTGCGGACTGCTTTCTGCTATTCATGAACAAAGCCCGGATATCAACCGCGGCGTTGAACGGGAAGACCCTTATGATCAGGGCGCGGGCGACCAGGGAATGATGTTCGGTTATGCAACGAACGAGACGGATAATTATATGCCGCTGGCCTTGGATTTGGCGCACAGTTTATTGCAGGAGCTTGCCGTCATACGGAAAAATGAGATCGAAAAAATGCCGTATCTTCGTCCCGATGCGAAAAGTCAGGTTACGATTGAATACGATGACAACGGAACGCCCCTGCATATTGATACGATCGTAATATCTACGCAGCATGACGAATTTGTGACCGCCGGGAACGGCCTGTCGCAGGAGGAGGCGGATAAACGGATGCAGCTTAAGATCGCGGAAGA
>JAISEJ010000231.1 GCA_031264155.1 Tannerella sp.
CTAGAGTATAGAAAACCAATTACACTGGCATTTGGATGTGACTTTTAAGGAGGATGCCTGTCGGTCGGGCCAGAGCAGGATATGCCTCACAAAACCTTTCCGTTTTAAGGAAAATGGCCCTACATATCGTATCTGAGCAGAAAGATAAACACAGCATTAGGAAGAGACTTTATAAAGCTGCTTTGGATATAGGCTACCTAAAAAACTCTTGAAAATTTGATGCGGTTACCCTGGAGGACTCTTGCTTTCATAAATATCCTCATTTGATTTTTATAAATGTTTATTGTTAATGTAAAATCTGCTTATCCTATTTTTAGTTTCAATTTTTCATTTAATGTCATACAGAACTACATCCCTGCCGCCGTGCTGTTCGTTTGCAGCGAGGGCGACGATGCGCGTGTCGTCGCTGGTGATGGCGATTTGTTTCAGGCATCTGTCGGTTTGGTATGTTGTTACGTGTTTCCCCGTCCAGTCGAAAACGACGATTTTTGATTTGGCGGTATAGTCCGTTGTGCCGTCATACAGGCAGTAGACGCGATTCCGTGTTCCGCAGATGTAAATAAAGCATTTGACGCTGCGGTCCATGTCGACCGTGTTGTCTTTGATTTCCGGGACGGTGTGCCCGTCTCCGAATGAAGCGACCGTACGAATGTTGCCGGCCAGGTCGTAGAATAACACATCGTTCATGAACCGTTGTGCGGAAACGACGCTTTTGTTTTCCTCGCTGACGGTCAGACATGTCAGACAGGCGAGGCCTGCCTTTGGATAATCCGTGCCCGGGCGCTGATAGAGTTCGACATGGAAATATCCCGAATCCGGACGGTAAAAATAATAAGGTGAGCTATAGGCTTCATTTAAGGGCGCGGCATAAATTTCATCTTTCGTCAGGTTGTAATCCGTACTGTGGGGTAAAGTTCTAAAGGGATAGCTTACGGGTGGCGACAGGATCTGTCCGGCGGGATTATCCGGGTTTAACGTTTTTACGGATATGTGACTGTCTACAATCCATAACCGGTTGTTCTCTGCCGGATAGCGCGTGTTGGATTTAAGGAACTGGGGTCTGGAATCCAGTATGCTGCGTTCTTTCCTGACGTGGCAGTTATGGATTTTTCCTGGTTCGTCCTTTTTATAGACGCGCATGACTGTATCGCTCTTGTCATCAAGAAATGTATAATACGATTCCGTCGCCCACAAATCATAATAAAACCTGCCACTGTCCGCTTCCTGCCATGTGACGGACGATATGGTCTTCGTGTTGTTCACGGATATGTTGACGACACGGACACCTTCCCTGTTGCTGCACGCATAAAGTGTGCAAAGGATAAATATTGTAACCGGTAAATGCAAAAATTTTCTCATATATTATTTCCATTTAAAAAAACACAGTACGGGGTTGTCATCTTCTTTCATGCTGTCGACAATTTCTGCAAATGCAGGTTCTCTTATCTTCTTCCTGTTAATCTCCTGACCTGTAGTAATCATGCAAACAATCTCCTCACCTGTTGCTCCCACTGGAAAAACGGCAGCATCCAGGCTCATGGAATTGACGTAATGTCTTCCGTCGAAGACCGAAGACATATTTGTGGTTTTGTTTTGTATCGCGAAGTAAGGTAATTTGCCGATGATAAGTTGAATGAACAGTATGTCGTTCGACTCAAAAATGCCGTAAGCGGCAATCTTTTTTTGGGAATTGTCCAGTTCCTCCATGTATTGAGAACGTTCCTGCTCGGAGGAGGAACCCGGAAGGGCAGGAAACGCGAGGCCTTCAAAAGACAGCATAGTGTGGAGTTTGCAGTCATTGTCGGTTATTTCGTATATGTATGGTTGCAGGTAGTGATATGTAAAAACCCGACTGTTGACATTGTACGTGTTTTCTGCGACGGATAAAAACCGGTGTGTCCTGAAATAACTGACAGCACAACTTCTGTGCATAATATATTCATAAGTGTCCGCGTCATAGAAAACCAGCCGTTCTCTATTGGAATCGTTTACGATTATCCTCCTGTTATCCCGGTCAATCTCAAAACCGTTAGCTGCGATGTAGTTTCCTGGTCCGTCGCCTATTGATCCGACTTGTGTAATAAAACGTCCTTCGGCGTCGAAAACGAAAATGGATTTGGCATGGAAAAGGTCATGAACAAAGATGCGGTTATCGAATATTTCAATGCGGTTTATGGATCCAATCAGGCAGTTGCTGTCGGTTTCCAGCGCTACGAATCTAAATTCCAGGGAATCGAACAGGCTAAAGTTATTTTCCCCAAAATGTATTTTTTTGATTTCATTCATTGTCCCGCTTTCATTGGAACATGAAAGAAGTAAAATCAAAAGAAGCGGAATGATATATATCGGCTTCATGTTTTTCGGTTTTATATCCCTTCGGGAAATTCGGCATCCTGACCTGTCCGGTCGGTAACGATTTTTAATGGCATACTCCTTTTCTTTGTTTTTCCGGCAGGAAGAAAAACAATCGGCAATGAATATGTCAATCGCTGTATATGTAATCTTAATTTCCATAACTTTGTTTCAATTTTTGATTCTCCGAGAGTCGATTTCGATTCTTTGAGAACCGATTTTGATTCTCCGAGAACCGATTTTGATTCTTTGAGAGTCGATTTCGATTCTTTGAGAGCCGATTTCGATTCTCTGAGAACCGATTTCGATTCTCCGAGAATCAAATTTGAATCTTTGAGAGTCAAATTTGGCTTTCGGAGTGTCAAAACCGGATTTTCAGGCAATTCAGTCGCTGTTTTCCTCCTCCGTTTCACCGGGTCTACGCCGCGTGCCGGGGAAGCGTTTCCGCAATTCTTCGTACACGGCTTTGGCGCCGGGGACGTCCTGACGGGCGGCCATTTTCACGGAATTGTAGAAGATGAGCGCGGCCTGGTAAGCTTCGCTGCCGGAAGTCATGGAGGTGTCGTCGGTGTACTCGTGGAGTTGCAGCGTGGCGTTGTTAAGCATCAAAAGATTGTGCACATCGGCAAAATTCGTATTGAAAGCGGCCATATCAAGATACGGCGGACAGAGATTGGGATTCTGTACGGCATATTCGTGGGCTTTTTCCACGAAACTGAGGGTCTTCTCGCCCATTTTCGGCAACGTATGCCGTTCGGCGGGCGTGAGCGGGGTCACATAGGGCAACAGCTGCCCTTTGGCCTGATTGACCAGGCTTTGTACCTGCGATACGATATTGGCAGGAATAAGCAGGGAATGTTTGTCTTCCATTGTTTTTTAATTTTTTTGGTTTAATAATTTGCTATTTAGTTAATCCTTATTATCGGCGCATCAATTTGGTTGTTAATAATTTATGAATAGAAATATGCATATAATTCCACCATTTTTGTATCTTTGTAGCCTAAAAAACTGGCAAATCATGTTAGGCAAATTACCCGAAATCACGCAACGCGATCTGTTTCGCCCGATGTTAAAAGATTTTATCGATCCCGGGCACGAGCTTGTCTTGCTTGCCGACGCGATCGATTGGAAATATTTTGAAAACGAGTTCAAGC
>JAISEJ010000083.1 GCA_031264155.1 Tannerella sp.
AACTTTTACATCCCGCAAATCCCCGCGCAGGAGGCGTTTCTGAAAAAATATTCCGGCAACGAAACTGCCGAATCTTTGATTGCAAACATGCGTCGCGAAGCAGAGATGTATTCCAAATACAAACAGTACTACGGATACGTGTTTTATATCGGGAAAAAGATCTGAATAAATGGTATGACGGATTTTCAGGCATTACTTCAACAATTGGACGCTTATTCGGAAGAATTGAATAAACAGCAACGTTCCGTTTGTGAGGCATATAACACAATAGACACCATCGGTTTTGCGGTGGAAGCTATCGGCCGGGAAGCCGTCCCGAAACATTCGGACGATATTTTGGAAATCCGCAAAATGGTTGAATCAGACAATGAAAAGATAAACCGCCTTATCCATGCGATTCTGAATGAATTAAAGGCATGGGACGGGCTTAATTGATAAAAGAGTATGGAGTATAGAATAGTTAAATTAGAAGCATTCAGCGTCATCGGCATAAAGGAATTTATGTCTGTGGAAAACGGTGAAAATTTCACGAAAATCCCGCAAATGTGGGCAAGTTTACCCGAAGAAACAATGAGCAGGTTAGGCGAACTCTCTAGTCTGGAGCCGTCGGGCGTGTTGGGCGTATGCACCGGTATGCACGATAACGGCTTTGATTACTGGATTGCCGCCGCAACAACAAAAGAATGTCCTGCCGGGTTTGAAAAGCTGGATATTCCTGCCGCACAGTGGGTGGTATTTGATGTTGTCGGAACGATGCCGGACGCTATGCAGGATACAGTTAAACAGGTATTCAATGAGTGGCTGCCATCGTCAGGTTATCAACAGGCCGATGCACCGGAGATGGAGTGGTATTCTGTCGGAGATATGAGTTTGCCCGATTACCAAAGCGAACTGTGGATTCCGGTAATAAAACAGGAAAAATGAAAAAAGAAGCATTATTGATAATTGATATTCAGAATGATTATTTTGAAGGAGGGGCAAATCCTCTGACCGGAAGTTTGGAAGCAAGCCTGAATGTGCAAAGACTTTTGGAGTATTACAGGGAAAAATCATTGCCGGTGATTCACATTCGGCATCTTTCGGTAAGAGCAGGCTCTACGTTTTTCATTCCCGATACAAAGGGAGTGGAAATTCATCAAAACGTTTTGCCACAGGCTGGGGAAAAAGTCGTAATAAAGAATTATCCGAACAGTTTCAGGGAAACGGATTTATTGGAGTATTTGCAGTCGGAGAACATTTCCGGTTTGGTAATTTGCGGAATGATGACACAAATGTGTGTTGATGCAACAGTACGGGCTGCCAAAGATTTTGGATTTTCATGCACCCTGATTTCGGATGCCTGTGCAACCAAAGATTTGGAGATACGGGGCGAAACAGTTGCAGCGAAAGAAGTCCAAAATTCATTCCTTGCAGCGTTGTCCTATTTTTATGCAACGGTACTGACTGCGCAGGAATATTTAGAAATTTGTAAAAGAATATAAAAATGGAAAAAGCATTAGTGGTAATAGATATTCAAAATGATATAACAAAGAATTACAGGGAAATAATCGGCAATATAAATGAAGCCATAGACTGGGCGGTTAATAATGATATTCACGTTGTTTATATAAGACACGAATTTTTAGCAGACAATGCGAGGAAATTTAAGCCCAACACACGCGGGGCTGAATTGGTGCCGGATATGAAAATTATATCACAGCATATTTTCACAAAACACAAAGGAAGCGCATTAAGCAGCGAGGCGTTTGCAGACTTTATCAGTAAAAACGGAATAGACGAATTCTACATAGCAGGAGCAGATGCAGTTGCCTGCGTCAAATCAACCTGTTATAACTTGATTAAGGCAAATTATAAAGTTAATGTCTTATCAGATTGCATTACGAGTTATGATAAAAGGAAAATTGACGAAATGCTTCGTTATTACGAAAGTAAAGGCAGTAAAATAATAAGTTTGAATGACCTGTTATGACAACAGAAAATAAAATCAAGTATTTTGAAAATCGGGAAGACTGGCGAAAGTGGCTGACTGACAATTTTGAGACTGCCAGTGAAATCTGGTTTGTATTTTCCAATAAATCTTCGGGCAAAAAAGGTATTACATACAACGACGCTGTTGAAGAAGCCCTTTGTTTCGAGTGGATTGACAGTACGATAAAATCACTTGACAACGAACATAAAATTCAGCGTTTCACTCCCAGGAATCCTAAAAGCGCATACTCGCAAGCCAACAAAGAAAGACTTAACCGGTTACTGGAAAATAAAATGATACATCCTGAACTGGAGGATAAAATACGAACTGTTTTGTCTGACCCTTTTATTTTTCCAAAGGATATAATTGACAGGTTGAAAGAAGATAAAACAGTATGGGAAAATTATCAATATTTTTCCGACACATATAAACGTATCCGGATTGCATACATTGAAGCAGCAAGGAAACGACCGGAAGAATTTGAAAAGCGATTAAACAACTTTATCAATAAAACGAAAGAGAATAAAATAATAACAGGATTTGGTGGAATTGAAAAATA
>JAISEJ010000211.1 GCA_031264155.1 Tannerella sp.
CAATTATTTCAAGTTCTCAAAGCGCTTCATATTCCATGCCGATACAAAAAACCTTGACAGGGGAAAGACAGATTTGTTTTTGGACGGAAAGTTCAAAGAGCAGGAAAAAACAGATTACCTGTCGAGAATACAATCGTTACCCGAAAACTTTTCAAAATTAAAATTCAACGAAAGGCTACAATCAATGGGAACACTTGCCTTACTGCACAATACTGCACCAAATCTTCAAAACGTGTATCTTGAATACAAAAGCAGGGGTGAAACAGAGCAGTTTTTCGACCGTTTAAAAAACACCATTGATGCTTCATGCTCACATATGCAGCATTCGGAATCGCTCAACGGATGGATGTTTATCAATCATATAAGCATGCAAACCATATACAAACTGTTCCAAATACTGAAAACCACTCCGTTAAAAAAAACAAAAACTCATTCATCGATATTCGACCAACGACACAATAGAGCATTTGAAAACTATCAGGAGAATAAAATTCACTCCCAATGAATGCGTAACTTCGGAAATTAACAAATCGACAAAGATATTACTCAAGCAAATGAAAATCTCTATTACCTGAAAAATCAGGGTTTGGGGTTAATGATTCCATTTTTTCCATTTCTTTGTCTACTTTGTATGTAGTAATTTCTTTGGACACAAAGGTATTGTAGTTTTTTATATTCACATTAAATTATCGTCACACCCTGAAACAAACTGATTCAACGAATTTTTGCCGTAGTAACAAGCAAAATGCCCTATTGTGAAAACTACTCGAATCCGTTTGCCGACTGCACTTGAAAAATATTGACAATAATCAACAAAATAAATTTGGACTAATCATAGAATTCGGGGGTTTCTTATCCTGAATTCAGATTATAAACCTGTTAACCGGCAACCGGCAGTTCGTTTATCACATTTGCAGCGTTCCCCGTAGAGTCAGGGCATGCCCTGACTCTACGGGAATTTATGCCGTGTGCAAGATAATGTTTCGTAGACCGGTCTCCTAATACCTCATAAACCAACCTCTTAACATCCCACAGGCTGGCATTCCCGGCAACAGGGGGTGGCATAAAATCATACTGCATGCAGTATAATTGTAGATTATTTGTATTTTTGCCCACGGAATATATAAATGATTCGATGTTTGACGAACGTGACTTGATTGCCCGGTTAAAGGATGGTAATAGAGAGGCTTTTTCCTTGCTATTCGGAGCCTACTATAAAGATCTTGTGCTGTTTGGCGGGAATTTCTTTCCCGGCGACAGGGATACGTGCGAAGACGTTGTTCAGTCCGTTTTCCTGAAGCTCTGGGACGATCGCCGGCTTATTGTAATTGAGACGTCGCTCAAGTCATACCTCCTCAAAGCCGTTCGCAACGGTTGCCTGGACGAATTGCGCCACCGGAACGTCGTGCAGGAACACGAATCTTACGTGCAAGCCGCTGGCTTCGCCGACGAAACGGACACCGAAAACTACATCCTCTACTCCGACCTGCAACAGCATTTGCGAATGGCTCTCGACAAAATCCCCCAGCCTTGCCGCGAAGCATTCGAAATGAACCGTTTCGACGGATTGAAATACCGCGAAATAGCCGAACGACTGCAGCTCTCGGAACGAACCGTGGAAGTCCGGATTGCAAAAGCTATCAATCTGCTGAAGAAATATATGAAAGAATTTCTGACGCAGTAATCATAATAAATGTTATTGAAATGTGGCAAGACAATTTATATACGTCTTTATAAACAGAAAGAGGCAGATATGAAGAAAGACGAACAAAAAGAGCAGTTTATCGAAACGTTTCTGACGAAGAAACCGGCCTTCGACCCCGATGAAATCGACGTGTCGGCGGCCGAACGGAAAATTCTTAAACAAATAGAAGTGGCGCATCCTCTACGCCGTTTCATGACCTATTTCCAGCGCGTGGCAGCTATCCTTATTGTCCCGCTGATAATTTTTTCCGCATATCTGATTATCGGTGATACGGATGCGTCGGAAAATAATGTTTATCAGGAAATAACGGTACCGTGCGGAATGATTTCACAGATCAATCTGCCCGACGGATCGAAAGTGTGGCTCAATGGTGGAAGCATGCTGAAATATCCCCTCCGATTCGGGAACAGAGGGCGCAATGTATTGCTTAACGGCGAAGGCTATTTTGAAGTTCAGTCAGACATAAAAAATCCCTTTATCGTACAGACCGGACAATTACACCTGACGGCTACCGGAACCGATTTCAATATCGAAGCCTATCCGGCGGATTCCTTCACTTACGTAACCATGGTAAACGGAAAGATAGACATTGCCTTTAATCACGCAAAGCCTGTCGCAATGAAAGCCGGCGAACGGATTTCCTACAACAGTCGAACCGGAAAAAGCGAAATGATGGCGACCGACACGTATAAATGGTACGCATGGAAAGACGGGCTGATGATTTTCCGTGACGATCCGCTTTCGTATGTTTTTAAACGTCTGGCACGCACCTTTAACGCCGATATCCACATTAAGAATCCCGAGATAGCATCCGACATCTACCGCGCCACTTTCGAAGACGAATCGCTCGACGAAATACTCCGCCTGCTGGAAAAAACGGCGCCTATCCGTTTCGTTCGGCACAAACGGGAAATGAATGGCAACAACCAGTATATGAAGAAACAAATCGATGTATACAAACGTAATGAATAAAAAAAATACAAAATCGGATGTGGTAAAATCCGTCTGAAACGTCTTTATCATGATAACAGGAATAGTTTTTATTTAACATTTAATATCTGATGCCTATGGAAAAAAGAAAATGAAACCCTAATCGTACAGCTCACTAAAAAAGGAAAGGTGTGGAAGACCTTTCCTTTAGCGTCCGGTTATAAAAAAAAGTATTAATCAACTCAATTATTAAAACTAAACGGTTACAAATGTATGAATAATCTTTTAATTAAAAAAATCGTACGGCATCAATATGTCGTTAAAGTTGTTAACACCATGAGAATTTACATTCTATTAGTGATTATTGGCGTAACACAGGCCATGGGGATGAACACATATTCCCAGAAAACCTTGATAAATCTTCACATGGACAATACGACCGTCGAAGACGTTA
>JAISEJ010000092.1 GCA_031264155.1 Tannerella sp.
GCAAAATGCTTTGTTTGCTAACCGTAAGCATACCATTCGTTAAAATAGTGTAGCCCAAAAACTTGCTCTCGCTAACCAAACAAACTTTACTCTTTTCCGTGTTGATTGTGAGTTTCAGTTTGTTTTCGATAAAACTACTCATCGTCTGCATTACCCTTTCACCTGCTTTTTGGCTGTGTACAAAGATATTACAGTCGTCTGCGTAACGAACAAAACTGTGTCCACGACGTTCCAGTTCCCTGTCCAGTTCGTCCAAAACTATGTTCGACAACAATGGGGAGAGTGGACTGCCCTGCGGCGTGCCTTCGGTACGCTGACTTACTGCGCCGTCAGTCATTATGCCGCTTTGAAGGTACTTCCTTATCAATCTTAACAGCGTTTTGTCGCCAATTTTCGTTGATAACCGGTACATTAAGCGGTCGTGATTGACAACATCGAAGAAGTTCTTCAAGTCAATATCTACTACGACTGTGCGACCTTCCGATACGTATTCGCTCGCTTTTTGCAGCGCCTGATGTGCGCTGCGTTTCGGGCGGAACCCGTAGCTGCTGTCGCTGAACTCCAGCTCGTAAATCGGAACTAACACTTGGCTTATCGCCTGCTGGATGACGCGGTCAATTACCGCTGGTATTCCTAACTTGCGATTTCCGCCGTTAGGCTTGGGGATTTCGACTAAACGGACAGGCTGAGGGTGATATTGGCCTGCACGAAGTTCATCAATAAGGCGTGAACCGTTCTTTTTGAACCACTCCGAAAATTCTTCAACCTGCATTCCGTCTGTGCCGCCTGCGCCTTTGTTCTGTTTTACCTGCTTGTAAGCAGTCCAAATATTCTTCGGACTGAGTACAATCTCCATTAAATTACACACTAAGGATCGTTCCTGTTCGCCTGCCACGATAACTTGCAAATCCCTTGTTTCGTACGCTCCGCTTACGGCTTCACGCCTTGAAAAAGGGTACACTGCGACCTGACCGTTTATGTCAAACAGCTCTAACTGGTTCGCTATGACTTGCTTCTGCTCCATTATCCTGATTTTGAACTGACTGCTCCTTATATTTACAAATTCAGTCCTTCATACAACTTGTACTGCGTTGTACTACTATGACCTCTGCTGACTTCTTACCGTATTTTTCTGTCTGTCGCCAAACAGATAGCGATTTTGTCGCATACCGCAAGACCTCTTGGGATAAACTCCTGCGCTTTCGGCGGGTTATGCCTGATTTACTGTCGGCGGTTACGGTTGGTTTTCGGGCGTTCACAATCCATAGCTCGCTTGCCCTCCGTTCGACAGCCTTATATCAGGTTTCTGTGTGTCATTACCACACCTTTGACTGTGGCTTCCTTCAGATTTGCAGTCACCCGCAACACCCTTGCCATTCGCTAACTCTTCCTCCCAACGCGGCGAGTACAGGGACTTACACCCTGGTAGTGCAGGAATATGCCCAACATACTAAAAACGAAGGGCAAAAATTGCTTTTGCCCTTCGTCGCTCATCTTTTTGCCTTTTATTGAAATACACCTATCATTTGGTAATAAGTTTCCAGTAATTTATTCAGGATCCGTTCTCCTGCTCCTACTTCGATCAAATTCGGTCCGTGGTCAGCTCCATATCCGCCATACGCTGCCGACCGGATATCGGGCAGGTAAATCGGCCATTTGCCTCCGTTCCATGTATACCCAAAGAAAAATGGGATGGAGTAAGCTTGCATTTCCCGCTTCCAGTCAATCTGAAATTTGATAAACGGTTCACCGGGAACTGTTGCTATTACATATCGTCCGTTAATAGAAATAACGGAAAAATAGACGTTGTATTGCAGATTTTTATCATATCTTCCCGTAAAATGTAAAGAATCGCTTTTCACCTTGATATCCGGCGCATCGTTCGGATTAGGATATAAGTCTTTTGCGAGTTTCACTGTTTCGATGGAAAGTAATTTTCCCATGCGGTCAATCAGATCATAATTGGAAGGACGCGGATCGTCCGGCCCGGTACGGCCTCCGTCTTTGAAGAGAGGCGCCTGATTTCCTCCGCCGCCCTGCACAAACAAACAATTGATGCTATTATCGAATGCTTCTTCGGTGTACCGGGTAGCATAGCCAACGTAATCGGCGGAAATCTCAAAGTTATTCCAGGCGACATCCGGGTGACATGCATAATTCATTATCAACACCCTCGGTTTTCCGGTCAAGTCTTCCAACTTGATAAGACCGACGGCATTATCTACCGGACCGTGAGGAATGCGTTCCGGATTAACGGCGCGATAATGGTCGTCTCCGACCCAGGATTCTCGTGCGCGCCCGTCGTCTCGAAGGATCAACCGGTTGAAACTCAATTGGGGAAAATAACGATGCCCTCCCGAAATGCGGGCTTCAAACATATTTTTTGATGCTGCTTCCATTGCCGACAAAATACGCCCTTCCAGCCATTCCTGAGGTGCTGTTTCCGAAGAATGAGTATGTTGCGGACAGAAATATGCTTCTTTCAGATTAAACCGGCTTTTCAGTTTTTCTAATAACGGAATATTATTGTAACCGCCTAAATCTAATGCGATAAAAGCAATTCGGGTGCTTCCTGCATCCAGAATCAAGGTACGCACGTACAAAGAATCATGAACCGGATACTTGGGCTTCGGTGGAGTAATATTTATTTTGGCGGTTCCTGCTCTCAAATTATCCGCTCCCATCACCGGATGAATCGAAAAGATGCAGAGGCTTATTATAAAAAGTGAGATAGAAGAAATGATTGTTTTCATACTTATTTTATTATTGGGCGTTTTTTCCCGTTCCTAAATTTCCCTGAATGTAGCTGTTTTTCGCTTTATTGATAATATTTACTTCCCCCTTAACAGTGTTTTCGCTGACAATTGCCCTAGAAACTTTTTCTCCGATAAAAACCTGCGGAGCAATACTGCCGAAGTCGCAACCGCGAACAACGATACTGCCTCCATTGGCTTGTATAGATGCTCGTCCTTCTTTATTTCTGTCCCATTGAACAAAGATGCAATCCGAAAAACCGACAGTTCCACGTCCATCGATTAATGCATTTTGATTGCAGGGTCCCCAAAAAGCGCAATTGACAAACCGTACATTTCCCTGATTGGCTCCTGTAACCACCACCATCGTCGGATCGGAGCCGTCCAGGGCGACAAATTCCCCATTCGTAATCAGGAGTCCATAAGGCGCACTCTGTTCCACGAGAACAGAATGATGACAGGCATCGGCGCCAATTCCTAAAAAGTTTCCATTGCATGCACCTGTACTGCCCGAACTTGCACCAAATTTATAACCGGTTTTGTATCCATAGCAAAATGTATTTACGACATAATGCCAATCGGTGCGTTCGAAAATGAAAGCTTCTCCATTTTCTTTTTGCCATTTGAACAGGGCTGGTTTCATACTCCACCAGGGATTCCAGTGTACATTTTCAATGCGTCCGATATCGTAGATTCCATCTACAAAGATACCTCGCCGCAAAGCTTGTCCGCTGATGTTGCGGATAAGTGCACGCTCGTTTTTCGAAGCATCAATAGCATTATACGGATTCAACAATTCCACATCAAGTACAGCAGGATTTTTACCGCGCATGGCTATCGCCCAGGGATAAGCATCCGGAATCTTATCCGGATCCTGTAAGGGCCAATACATCAACACGCCGCGAAGGGTACTGTTCGTATTCAGGGTAATAAAAGGGGACGCTTGTTCATTCCCCTTGTTTCCGGCGATCAGGAATGTCGTACCATCATCTCCCGGTTTGGGCAGTCCTGCATTCCGAATGCCATTATGAGAAGGAACCGATTCGAATGCGCCTTTCAAAGTAACTGCTTGAGGAACATTCAAACTGCCGGTAAAATAATAGCTCCCTCGCGGAACATAAACCGTTCCGCCTTGGGTTCCAAAAGAATCAAGCGCCTTTTGAAAGGCTTGCGTGTCGTCGCTTTTTCCATCGCCCTTTGCTCCAAAATCCAATACGGAAATAACATCCGCCGATTCGGCATAAGGCTGTATGTCTACCTGACGGCTTTGAGAAAAAGCGGAACGAGAGGCGAAAAATAAACAAAATAAAATAATCGGGTAACTGAACAATCGCACAATAGAATAATTGTGCAATAAAATACTTGAATGATTGGATGAATGTTTCATGATATTTTATGATGAAAAAATTTATAAGTTATTTTACAGTTTGTGCGATTAGCTTGGCAACTTTAACCGGATCATTGGGTTCGATCGGATAATGTCCTCTTCCTGCATCCGAAATAATGGTCATTTTTCCAGAATAACGTTTTTTTACTTCGTTTGTTTGCGTCTTAAGATTGGGATCAAGGCTTCCGCAAGCATGAATAATCGGAATACCCGCTTTCGCCAAAGGCGCTAAATTATCCATCGGTTGCACTTTTGCCAACGAAGAACGCAAAATCGGATTTTCACCGTAAATACAAGACACTTTATCCGGATTTTCAATTGCCCATACATATACTTCGCCGGTGGCAGCTCCCCGTCCGGCAAGTACCGGCTTGGCAGAAAATCCTTTTTCAGTCAAATGATTATATACAATGTTCCAGTGATTAAGCAGGAGACCGTCAGCATTATATGGTACCGGGCCAACCACAATATGGAAGCCCTTTGCAAGTAATTCCAAATCTACGGACGAATTACCGTCCAACTGATCGCAACGATAAACCCAAGGATTACCCGGAGCAACTTGTTTGGGAACAAAAACAGAAACCGAACCTTC
>JAISEJ010000133.1 GCA_031264155.1 Tannerella sp.
AAATGTCCCTGGATGAAGGGGCGTCCTATTGCTTCGAGGTCCGCGCGCATCAGGTTGCGTTTAGCGATGGCGGCGGTGGTTCGCGTTTCGGGGTTCTCGGCGACGAGGATGGCTGCGTCAAAGGCGGCGATCGGCGCATCGAGCTTGAGGATGGCTGCCTGCGAAATGTCCCAGCGGGTATAGTTCTTGTACGCTTGTGCGCGGATGTTGCGCATCATGTTTAGAAATGCAAACGGGTTGGAAGGTAAGTAATCATTGGGCATAAGTCATTTAATTTTAAATTGTTATTGATAATATAGATTGTTTTCTTTGAAAGTCTAAAAGAGCTCTTTGAAAGTCTAAAAGAGCTCTTTGAAGGTCTAAAAGAGCTCTTTGAAAGTCTAAAAGAGCTCTTTGAAAGTCTAAAAGAGCTCTTTGAAAGTCTAAAAGAGCTCTTTGAAGGTCTAAAAGAACTCTGAGGGTCTCTAATGATACTTTGAATGTTTCCAGGAATATTCGGGGAGTTTTTCTTCCACAAAAAGGAGCGCAGGATACCGGTTAAATAGCGTAAAATCATGAAATAAACAGGTTTACCCCCCCCCCCCCCCGTAGGGTGTTTAAATCTGTTAAAGCGGGGATGTCCGCCCTTTCCTGTACGGAGGGCAGCGGCCGGAAGGCGGGGTTGTATGTGATTGTGCCGGGTTGCATTTTTTATTTGATACAGTTATACTTTCAAAATATGGCGTCAAATGTATAAATAAGTTTTTGAATGTGTAACGGCGAAATAGTTAAAAATACATAAACTGTTTGCAGGGCGCGACGGCAGTCTCCGGCGCATGGTTTTCCGCCAACTTCACCGGATGTCATTCTAACTTTGCCGGGTATCCCGGCATTTTTTTTGCCGGAAAGTCTATGCCTGACGATATGTGTTGTGTATTGTTCATTGTGTATTGTGTATTGTGTAGGGGCGTAGCGCGCTACGCCCTTACTTACGTCGTACCAAGGGGATGTTGTAACGGAGAGATTATAACGGAGAAGGGCGTAGCACGCTACGCCCCTACGCCACCACGTCATCACATCCCCCCACGTCATCATGCCACCACGTCATCACATCCCCACGTCATCATGCCACCACGCCACCACGTCCTTACATAATACGGTCGACCCGGTACCTGTAGAGATGCGATGCTTCGCGTCTCTGCAATTTTTTCTGTTTTCATTTTACAATTTTAGCCCGTGCATGGATAAATTACAAATTCCGGATGATACCACTGAATAGGATGCTGCCCGTACTTTTTTCCTTAATAAAATAGATAAACGGGCGATTAAACTCCAGTACCGGAATTACTGTTGGTATCCCCGAAGCACCAAAATCCATTCCCACAACTGTTGCTGCGGCGGCCTCCGTTCCTGCTTCATTTACCTCTATGGTCGCCCTTTGCTTCACAAAGGAAACGAGCAGGGGGTTCGGTGAAATCAATGGAAACTCCGCATCTTCTTTGAACATCGACGTCAGTCCCAACGCCTTCAGGTCTTTACTCAGTTCCCGGGTATAATCCGCCTCGAAGCGTGGCAAATGAATCATCACCTCCTGTACATGCGTCCCAGACAAAGCTTCTTCCCATGCCTGCGCATCCAGTCCCTCAATGACGGAAGCCGCCGATACGCCTTCCGCCGGAAGCAGGAGCGTCATGCCGAACGCTTCGTTCCCATAAGGCAATTCAACGAGTTCAAACGTTTCGTTCTTCAAATAAGACAGAGCAGTAGATTTTTTGAAACTCATCACAGGTACTAATGGCTTTGTACCGTTCCGGTTGGCAAAGGCGACGTCTTTTGTGAGTGACTTGTCAAATGATATTGTCCAGTACCCTTTAAAATACAACGCATTTAGCAGATATACCACCGCGACGTCCCCTTCCTCCAGCAGTTTCGGAACAAGCCCGTGCGTTTTCTCGCTGCACCATTCATTAATCTGCCCGATTGCAGCCGTTACGTCGGAGAAATTACGCGCTTCGGCGTCGAAATACGTCTGATTCATTTCCTTAAACGCAGCCAGTATCGGGAAATTATCATGCGCCCAGATGGAATTGGCGCTTTCAAAGCTGACCGTAGGGTCCAGTTCCTGCATCGCAGTCACTATCTTGCGGAAATAGCTGTTCACATCCTCGCGCGTCACATCGCTGCCGCCCAGCGCCTGCTGGATTTCCTCCTATGTCAGGCCGGCGGCTCCGTTGTTCAGCATAGCCAGCGCCAGGCTCAGGCTCAGGGGAGAAACAAGCAGGTTGCTTTCCGGTTCTTCACCGGCGACCCGTCTCAACAAATCAAAGGCAAACGTATTGTTTCCCAAAACAACCGCCTGTTCACTGCGTGTCAGCACGATGTCTTCACGCGGTATCAGGGTCAAGTCCGGTTCGTCAACCGACGCTTGAGGCGGTTGAACGTCAGTCGATGGATGCTCATCGACGGATTGACAGGCGTAGAATCCAAACATGACACATAATATCAGAAAAACATTTTTCTTTTTCATTACTTTTTTCCTTTCCATAATTTTTTAATTAAAAGATTGTTACAAACATACGATGAAAAATACATACCGGTTTAAATTTTTAGTTAATAAAATACAACCAGCTGTATAATTATTCAAATGTATTAAAGAAATCGACCGCAAGCTTGAAATAATGATCGAATGCTGTCAACGGCAAGGTGTCGCTGCGGTCGTAAATATCATGATAGGCGTTAGAGCCGCCCAGCGTGTAGATAAAGAAACTCGGCACGCCTTTCTGGTAAAACGGGCAATGGTCGCTGTTGCAGGATTCGCCTCTTATCCGGATGGCCGGCAGGTAATGTTTCTCCCCGTTTATTTTCGTCATCCGGTCGAACTGCTCCTGGTAGACGCTGCCATTGACTACCTGGATCCCTTCGTCGCCCGTGCCTGCCATGTCAAAATTCACTAAGAACCGGATTTTATTCAGGTCAAACAATGGGTGTTCCGCAAAGTATTTTGCGCCGACAATCCCGACTTCTTCGGCAGATGTGGCAATAAAAGCGATCGAATATTTGTGCGGGTGGGCGGCGAAATATTTTGCCAGGTTCAGCAGCATCGACACGCCGCTGGCATTGTCGTTTGCGCCGTAGAAACATGCTTTTTTGCCCATCATGCCCAGATGGTCGTAATGCGCAGTAATCGTCAGGAACGAATCGGGCTGTGCGGTTCCTTCGATGTATCCGACGATGTTGCGCGTCGTGCAGGTCGTCATCCGGGCTTTTACTTTGATGCCGATTTTCCTGACGTTCTTCAAGTCCAGTTCTTTCTTCACCGTAAAAGCGGGCCGCGCCGCCTGAGTTTTGGAGATATACCAAGTCATCTTCGCCGGCGAATATTCAATGACGGCAGCAATGGTCGAGAGGCTATCCTGTTTCAGCAGTTTGACCGCTTGCGTCATTTGTTGTATCCGTTCGCGGTCGTCGGTTTCCGGTCTACTTCCGTCGAGAAGCAGGATCTTCCCGGCAGCCTTCTCTTTGATGATCTTCAGGCGACTGTCGTCGAGCAGGTCTTGCCTGTCGGCGACATAGACTTCGCGCGTCCCACTGAAAGAGGGCGACGCCGGATCGACGATATAGTCTTCTCCCGGGACCAGTTCCACCCCGTCCACCAGCAGTTTCATGGTGGAAGGAAACGTATTGACGGTGATCTCAAACGGCTGCTCATAGTCTTTCCCGAAGGGTTTCAGCCCCCATGCGGCATATTGCCTTTTCAGGTACGCGGCGGCCTTGTCGTTTCCGCCGGCCACGTATCCCCTCCCGGCAAAACCGGGCGACGCAAGCGTTCCGATGACCTGCCGGGCGTATTCCATATCCTGTCCGGATACGGCGACCGTCAGCCAGATTAGTAATCCTATTCCGGTAAATTTTCCGTTCTTGCGGAACGGCGACACGGTTAACGTCGAGAACAATTTTCGCATCTCTGCAACAAGCGTGAGATTCAAGTATCTTTTGTAATTTTTCATTTTGATTTTTTGGTGGTGATGTAAAAAGTATGCTACTGTAAATATTTGGCAATCAGAAAATGAATTAGTATTGTCCCGATTGCCGAAGCGCAAAGATAAAAAGAAATGGTAAGAAATCGTATGGGATGCAAAATTATTTGTGCAGGGAATGTGGGTGCCTTCAGAATTTATACTGCAATCTTAGCGTAAAGACATCGTCTTTCCTGTCGTTCGCATAAGCGGCGAGGTTTGACGTTTTTTCATTACGGTTCATTTCATAATACGCCTGCAAACGAAGGCCGTCGTTTATATGCCAGAGTATACCGAAACCGAACGTGTTTTGTGCAATGTCGCCCTCATGCGTATTATTCGTCCCAATATCGTTACCCGAAATCTTCGTATTCGGGTCATACCAGTCATATTTCAGGACTGCGGCAAACGGCGAATTTCCGAAATGCTGTACATATATTATATATCCACCGTTAAAATTACGTATATACGTATCATGCGCCGGCAAGCTTGATGCGTTAGGGCTATTGCTGTCCGAATCTTTTCCGGGCTGGCTTCCGAATAGATATTCGGCGCGCAGTTGGGTCGGCCCTATACCGGATTTCAGCATGAATTGCCCGTTGAAACCGATGTATTCGCGTTTGGCGAATTTTCCCCTGTTACTTCCGGCGCTGTTATGGATAAAACCCTTGCCGGTCATCGTATAAATATTTTCCGAACCTTGATACACGCCGCCGTTATAATACGATGCGCCAACCTCCAGTTGAACGTTTTTCAGGTTTTTGGAGGCCGACAGATGTCCGATAAAATCTTTGTGGCTGTCGGTTTCCTGTTTTATGCCGTTTCCGGCAAAAAGTCCGGCTTTCAGCTTCAGGAAATTCAGCGGTGAAGTAGCGGGCGCTTGAAGCAAAACCATTGCCCCCAAATCGCGTTCTTCGGGAAAGAGCGTCCGGAAAACAGCGGAACGTTCGGGCGATTCGCGCCGGGAGGAAGAATAGTCGATTTCATTCCCGAAAGGACGATAGAAAACGCCGGCCGTCAAAGCGCTCGTTTTAAACCAGGGATCCTTAACGTTCATGTAAGCGTCTCTTAAAGCAACGCCTTTTTCGGTCAAATCAAACTGGAAAACGGCGGAAGTATAACTCTCGTCGTAAGCGAACTTCATACGTCCGCGACGAATACCAATCCTGCTAAACGGTTCTCCCGGATTTTCATTTTCCGTCCCGACTTTAAGCGAAGCATCTTCTTCTCCCCATTGAAATTGGGTTTGCACGTAACCCGACAGGTTAAGTTTTTGTTTACTTATCGCCAGTTCCTGTGTTTTGTCTTTTTTCTCCGGCTGTTCGACGGACGAAGACTGTTGCTCCCGGGCAAATCCGCTACCTGATAAATATAAACAACTCAAAGCCGTAATAACGCTTTTTTTCATAACTACAACAATGGATAAAGTAAATAATTCATCTGCAAACTTCCGTCTAAATTGAAAACCTTCTGTTTATTTTTCATTCCCGATTATTATGGCAATAAGATTTTTACGGCACAAAAGTATTGAGATATAGTTACGAAAAACCAACTGTTTTGTTACGGTTTTGTTAAGAATGTTACGCTCCTGCGCACGGTTGCGATTTCCGGGTATCTTGCGGCAGAGTTTTGTGTCTCTATCTATTATTGTACCTTGTACAGTAATGCTATTTTATATATTGTACTTTATACAAAATGTAATTTGTTGAAATATTATGTTTTATAACATATCGTTTTAGTATAATTTTTCGATACTAATAAATTATTTTTGTCGCGTTATTTGAAAAACAGATATGCATAAATTTAAAAAGAGACTTGTATCGTGATAAAAATACGACCATATAATCCCTATGTTTCTGTCGACTGCGTAGTATTCGGGTTTGACGGAAAGGAGCTTAATGTTCTGTTGATAGAGCGTCACATACAGGAGAAAAACAGCGATTATAATGATAAAAAACTTCCGGGGAGCATCATTTATATGGATGAAAATCTGGATGAAGCGGCTTCGCGGGTTTTGACGGAACTGACGGGGCTTAAAAATATTCCGCTGAGTCAGTTTCAAAGTTTCGGCGATCCGCGCCGTTCGGAGAACCCGCGCGACGTGCTGTGGCTGGAAAAGACGACGCATACCAAAATCGAACGGGTCGTGACGGTCGGCTATGTGGCGCTGATAAAAATAAACCGGAAAATAACGCTTGACTCGGAAGACCGGTCGGCTAACTGGTATAATGTGTGCGAGACAGAAAAAATGAATCTGGCATTTGACCATTCGTTGATTATCCGTAAAGGATTGGAATACATTAAACATTGGTTTGGCCTCGAACCGGATCTGATGTTCAAACTGTTGCCCCGCAAGTTTACGTTG
This sequence comes from Tannerella sp., assembly GCA_031264155.1. Taxonomy (GTDB): domain Bacteria; phylum Bacteroidota; class Bacteroidia; order Bacteroidales; family Tannerellaceae; genus Tannerella. Next base: position 6,361 of record JAISEJ010000133.1, read on the forward strand.
CCGCAACTGCGCCTGCTATACGATGCCGTTAATCAGACCCGGTCGGACGTGAGAAATTTTCAGAAGAAGATAAAGCAGTGGAAAAACCTGGTTATGCTGGATGAATTTGAAAAAAACGTTCCGCATAGAGCCGCCAGGCTTTATAAGAGGAGTTGAGAGTTTTTAATGATAAAATAATAAAATATATGTACTTACTTGGATATGATTTGGGCAGTTCTTCGGTAAAAGCCAGCCTTGTAAACTCGGAGACAGGCGAAGTGGCGGCTACGGATTTTTTTCCTAAAAAGGAAATGGAAATAAAGGCATTGAAAGCCGGTTGGGCGGAACAGGCGCCCGATGTATGGTGGGAAAATTTAAAACTGGTGACACGGTCGGTTGTGACGGAAACGGACGTGAATCCTGCGGAAATTGCGGCTATCGGTATTTCTTACCAGATGCATGGCCTGGTTTTGGCGGATAAAGATTTGAACGCAATACGCGATTCCATCATCTGGTGCGACAGCCGGGCGGTTCCTTACGGTGAAAAGGCGTTTTCGGAAATCGGCAGCAAAAAATGCTTGTCGCACCTGCTTAATTCACCGGGAAACTTTACCCTTTCGAAACTTGCCTGGGTGAAAGATAACGAACCGGAAAACTATGCCCGGATAAAATATTATATGCTTCCGGGCGATTATATCGCTATGCGTATGACCGGCAAACCGGCGACTACGGCTTCCGGACTGTCGGAAGGTATAGCCTGGGATTTTGAGAAAAATGCGCCGGCGGAATTTTTATACAATCATTTTGGGTTTAATATGGATATTATACCCGAAATCGTGCCTACTTTCGGCATACAAGGGCGGTTGACTGCCGGAATAGCCGAAGAACTGGGTCTGGCGGAGGGTATCCCGGTGACTTACTGTGCCGGCGACCAGCCGAACAATGCTCTGTCGCTGAATGTGCTTAATCCTGGTGAAATCGCCGCGACAGCCGGGACATCGGGTGTTGTTTACGGTGTAAACGAAGATGCTAAATACGATCCGCTGTCGCGCGTAAACTCATTCGCCCATGTTAATCATACGGTGGAACGGACGCGTGTAGGAGTGTTACTTTGTATAAACGGAACGGCTATATTAAATACCTGGATAAAAAATAACGTTGCACCCGAGGGTATCAGCTATGCAGACATGAACGAACTGGCCGAAAATATACCGGTCGGAAGCGAAGGCATCAGTATTATACCTTTCGGAAATGGCGCTGAACGTGTTTTATCGAATGACGAACCGGCTTGTTCCATCCATGGAGTCAACTTCCTCCGCCACAGGAAAGCCCACCTGATTCGCGCTGCGCACGAAGGAATTGCTTTTTCTTTTAAGTACGGGATGGATATTATGAATGTTATGGGTATAGAAACGAAAACGATTCGCGCCGGACATGCTAACCTGTTCCTAAGCCCGATTTTCCGGCAGACATTATCCGATATAACCGGTGCGACAATTGAGTTGTATAATACGGACGGCTCTATCGGTGCGGCGCGCGGAGCCGGGATTGGCATAGGAATCTATAAAGATGAGAAAGAAGCTTTCCGCACATTGAAAAAGATAATAACCGTCACGCCTGAAAAAGAAAATGAAAAGGCGAGTTTGGAAGCTTATGAAAAATGGCATAAGGCTTTAAGACGCTAAAGCGCCAATAATATTAATAAGAAAACGATTATAGAATAAATAATGCGAATCAGTAGTAACGACGAAGGACAAAACAAGCTTGCGAGAAGTTTTGCGCACTTGCTTAAAGGGCAAAACAAGCTGGAAAAATGCTTCGTGCTTAAGCACGAAAGGCAAAACAAGCCGGAAAAATGTTTCGTGCTTAAGCACGAAGGACAAAACAAGTCGAAAAAATGCTTCGTGCTTAAGCACGAAGGACAAAACAAGTCGAAAAAATGCTTCGTGCTGCAGGCTGCCCGCCTGTAGGGGCGAAAAGTTTTTCGCCCCTACTAACTACTAACTACTAACTACTAACTACTAACTACTAACTACTAACTACTAACTACTGATTCGCATAAATAATATTTAACTAATTAAAAAAGAAAAAAAGTATGGAAACAAAAACGTATTTCCCGACAATAGGGAAAATCAAATTTGAAGGAAAAGAGAGTAAAAATCCGTTGGCATTCCGTTATTATGATCCGGAAAAAGTCGTTTATGGAAAGAAAATGAAGGAGTGGTTTAAATTTTCTATGGCCTGGTGGCATACACTCTGTGCCGAAGGTGGCGATCCGTTTGGCGGTGGAACCAAAACATTCCCGTGGACAGAAGGGAGTTCTGCGTTAGAAATAGCTAAACAGCGTATGGATGCAGGATTCGAGTTTATGCAGAAGACAGGCATCGAATATTACTGCTTCCATGACATTGATTTGATCAGCGAAGGCTCTTCCATTGAAGAGTACGAAGCAAACCTGAAAGCTATCGTTGCTTACGCAAAGCAAAAACAGGAAGAAACGGGCATCAAACTGCTATGGGGCACGGCTAATGTATTCGGGCATAAACGTTATATGAACGGGGCTGCGACGAATCCGGATTTTGATGTTGTAGCGCGCGCTGCGGTACAGATTAAAAACGCAATAGACGCGACAATCGAACTCGGCGGTGAAAATTATGTGTTCTGGGGAGGACGCGAAGGATATTCTTCATTGCTTAACACCGAAATGAAGCGTGAAAAGGAACATCTCGCCATGATGCTGAAAACGGCGCGCGATTATGCCCGTTCAAAAGGTTTTAACGGCACGTTCCTGATTGAACCGAAGCCAATGGAACCGACAAAGCATCAGTATGATGTTGACGCCGAAACGGTTATCGGCTTCCTCCGTGCGTATGGCTTGGATAAGGATTTTAAACTTAATATAGAAGTGAACCATGCCACACTTGCAGGCCATACGTTCGAACATGAACTGCAATGCGCTGCAGACGCCGGGTTGCTCGGTTCCATCGACGCTAACCGTGGCGATTATCAAAACGGGTGGGATACGGATCAGTTCCCGATCGACGTAAATGAATTGACGCAAGCCATGCTTGTCATTCTGAAAAACGGTGGCTTGCAAGGCGGCGGTACGAATTTCGACGCCAAAACCCGTCGTAATTCCACCGACCTGGAAGATATTTTCATCGCTCATATTGCAGGTATGGACGCTTTTGCGCACGCCCTTGAAGCGGCTGCCGCTATTCTGGAAAAATCACCGTACCGAAAGATGATAAACGACCGCTATGCCACGTTTGACGCCGGGACAGGTAAAGCATTTGAAAACGGCGAACTGTCGATGGAAGATATCGTCGCTTATGCGAAACAAAACGGCGAACCTGCTCAGATAAGCGGAAAACAGGAATTATACGAAGCGATTGTAAATATGTATATTTGATAATTCGATGAAAAACAAAACGTATAATTCCACATACATTTTCGGAATAACGCTTGTCGCAACCCTGGGAGGCCTTCTTTTCGGATACGATACGGCGGTTATTTCAGGAGCGGAAAAAGCCATTCAGGCCTATCTGATCGTTCCGATGGAAATGGGATCGTTTGTGCACGGGGCAACGGTTTCGAGCGCATTGATCGGATGTATAATAGGAGGTATTATCTCCGGCTTCCTGTCAAACCGGTTGGGACGTAAAAATTCTTTACTGATCGCAGGATTTTTATTTTTTACGTCTGCATTAGGTTCTGCTTATCCCGAATTTCTTTTTTTCGAGAAAGGTAATCCGACGTACGGTTTGCTTATAGCGTTCAATTTTTACCGTATATGGGGTGGGATAGGAGTAGGCCTCGCTTCGGCCGTATGTCCCACCTATATCGGCGAAATAGCCCCTGCCGCGATACGTGGGCGTCTGGTATCGTTTAACCAGTTTGCCATCATCTTCGGTATGCTTGTTGTGTATTTCGTAAACTGGGGTATAGCTAACGGACAGACGATAGAGTGGATTAATGACATCGGATGGCGTTATATGTTCGCCTCCGAAGCTATTCCTGCAGGATTATTCTTTGTATTGTTATTCCTCGTTCCCGAATCGCCGCGTTACCTGGCGTTAACGCATAATGAGCAAAAAGCGTTAAGCGTCCTGGAAAAGATAAATGTAACGAAAGAACAGGCAAAGAACATTCTGCAAGAGATAACTTCTACAATTACTGAAACGGCGAAAGCGAAATTTTTTTCATACGGTAAGAAGATAATTGTTATAGGTGTTCTGCTTTCCGTGTTTCAACAATTTGTGGGAATTAATGTTGTGCTCTATTACGCGCCGCGTATTTTCGAAAGCATGGGCGTCGCCCGCGATGCGTCAATGATGCAAACGATCGTCATGGGATTTGTGAATGTCGTATTTACGGTAGTGGCCATTGTTACGGTTGATAAATGGGGTCGCAAGCCGTTGCTTGTCACCGGTTCGATCGGTATGGCCGCGGGAATGATTGCCATCGCCATTCTGTCATATTATGATATCATAAGTATTCTCACGCTTATATTTATCATCATATTTACCGCGTCGTTCATGATGTCATGGGGGCCTATCTGCTGGGTGTACATCTCCGAACTGTTCCCGAACAAGATTCGCGGCCAGGCGGTTGCCGTTGCAGTGGCCGCGCAATGGGCGGCAAATTACCTGATATCATCGACATATCCCGGAATGATGGAGTTCAGTAGCGTGTTTACCTATGGATTTTACGGAGCAATGGCTATCCTTTCCGCATTATTTGTCTGGAAGATGGTGCCTGAAACAAAAGGGAAATCTTTGGAAGAAATAGAAAAGTTCTGGAAAATATAATTATGATATGATGAGACTGATAGCAAACTTTATATTGTTCCTGTGTTGCATATTATCTGCAACCGCACAGAATACTTCCCCGACAGCTTACGCTGTCAGGGAAGATATTTCTTATATCGACGGGAATGAAACAGATGAATACCGGCAAAAACGCTGTAAACTGGACATCTATTATCCGACAAACGCAAAAGGCTTTTCCACCGTTGTATGGTTTCATGGAGGTGGTTTGGAAAATGGCAGTAAACACTTTCTCCCGGAATTGAAAAATAAGGGTATTGCAGTTGTAGCGGTGAATTATCGCCTAAGTCCCAATGCGACGAACCCTGCTTATACCATAGATGCAGCCGAAGCTACTGCGTGGGTCTTCAAAAATATTGAAAAGTACGGTGGCGACCCCGGCAAAATCTTTGTGTCCGGTCATTCGGCCGGCGGATACCTTGCACTTATGGTTGGATTTGATAAAAAGTATTTGGCGGCATATGGTATAGATGCCGCCAAAATCAAGGGATTAATACCGGTAAGCGGTCAGACAAACACGCATTATACAATTCGGAAAGAGAGAGGATTACCTATAGACATCCCCGTCATAGACGAATACGCTCCGATCAATTGCGTAAGAAAAGACTTGCCGCCAACCCTTTTGATTACGGGAGATCGGGATTTGGAACTGACTGCGAGATTTGAAGAGAACCTTCATCTGAAAGCAATCATGAAATTACTGGACAATAATGTTATATTATATGAGTTACAAGGATTCGATCACGGCAATGTAGTTAACCCTTCCGGCGAATTGATTCTGAAATTCATTAAAAAACATGCACAGTGAAGCGGATTGCATTTTAAAAAGACGTACATAAAAAACATGGTTCATCCGATTTTTGCAGTGAAGGTATAAGTTTATTTTTCTTCTGATGTAAAAAAATAGCTGGTATTTCATTATTATTGTAGTGACTAAACATACATTAATATGAATACCAGCTT
>JAISEJ010000145.1 GCA_031264155.1 Tannerella sp.
AAGCCCCTGATTGCAATGAATGAATTGCATAACCACCTCTCCATTGAAGCTTTCCCCCGTCAGGGCTTTTATTCGATTTTTTATTTGTCTGAAAGACAGCAAGATAAGTCGTTGTTTCAGTCTTGTGGGGTACGATTTGGGGCTTGTTTAAGGTATCCTGTTTGTCCACCTTTGTCCTGTCCCTGTCTGCATAAAACTCAAGGGCAAAGATACGAACTGTTTTTCGAAAAAACAAGAAAAAATAATCATTGAAAATGAGCGTTATGCAACGCTTGACCTGTTTTACCTTGCCATCCCCACCCATTTTTGCAACATTCAACTCGCTGCTGCCTTTTTCTCTGACCAGTAAAACGTCCTGGCCTTTCAAATTTTCATTCATGCTACTTTAAATTTAGAGTGATTACAGCACTATTAATGCAGCACAAAAGTAGAGATGTAAATATTGACAATAAAGAGTTCCGCCGCAGGTGGCAGTAAGTAGCCTCGCTTGTGGCGCTGTTTTGCGCCGGTCAGGTAAGGAAATGTTGAAAGATAATCAGAGTTTTTTATTTTCTCATCTGATTTCTGTACTCTTGTGGTGAAACATAAAATTTCCGTTTAAAAGCGGTAGTAAAATGCGAATGGTATTCATAACCGATTGTGTCGGCTATTTCCTGTATTGTTTTATCCGTATCCAATAAATATTGACTGGCCAAATTCATGCGGTAGTCGGACAGATAACCGAAAACAGTTGTTCCGAACAGGATTTTAAACCCCTTTTTCAATTTATCTACATTTGTTCCGACCATTAATGCCAATTTACATAGTGAAGGCGGATTTCGGTATTGCTGTTCAATCATTGATTTTGCCATAAAAAACATGTCTTTATCTTTTGCGGAATAACACGAGCAGGCAGAACAATCTTTTGATTCCGACCGGCAAGTAAACAGGGATAATATTTCAAGAATCTTGGCATCCAGATACAATGGAGCCGCATTTCCAATGACTTTATAGTTCAGCATATCGTTTAATGCCCGATTTGTCACAGGACATAACAGCCTGTTTTTTGAAAACATTCTGAAAGATTCGCCTTTCATGTACTTATCAAGCAGGCTGTCAAATAAAAGAGGATACCAATGCGCTATTTCTTCCATATATGCAGGAGACAGCATGATATTTATCGTCCGGCACGGTTTGTTTTTGGCAAAACAGGAATATCCTTCCATCTCGCGGCACGACCATAAATTGGCATGACCGGCTAACCAGTTATCTTCTTTGCGACGAATATATTTGCCGTAACAGGAGACCATACCCTGTAAAACCGTACAAAAACAAAAACCGTTCATGTTTTCCGCTTTTGAAAAGACTTTACAGTCACCCATACATTGTGTGCAAGAATCAGATATACAGAAATGGGAAGTCCTTATTTCCGAAACAGAGGATTCGCCATACTTGTTGCTGATTGACAACTGAGTTTCCTGCAAATCTTTTCCACAGGAAAATGCACAAATTGGAAATTCTTCAATCATTTCCATCCAATCTTTATCTAATAACTTCACTGTCATAAAATCTTTATATTAAAATCAAACTTCTTTGCGAGTAAGGAACATAGTCCTTTTCCTCCATACTTTTGCAGTCCGAAATACGGGACAAAAGTATAATGATATATAAAACAATAAAATCCCTATTAGTAGGTAAAAAAAGAAATAAATGAAATAAATACCACTATTATATGGTAGAAAAACGGTATGCTTTATGGATACGCTTGTTTCAATAATTGAAAATACGGCAGCCTCCACACCTGAGAAAGGTATTGTCCATATCTCTCATGGAAAAGAGGATTACTTTCAATCGTATGAAGAATTGTACGGGAAAAGTAAAATTATAGCCTATATTTTAAGAGAAAGAGGAATAAAACCCGGTAGTGTTTTAATCCTGTCAATTGATAAATCCTATCATTTTACCTTATTGTTCTGGGGCTGTATTCTATCCGGGATTGTCCCTGCACCGATGCCTTCGGTAAAAGGACATCAAGAATCATCTGTTGCTTTCCGTCGATTAATGGTTGCCATGAAACATCTGAAAGCTCCCTTGCTAATATCGACGGATAATGATTTGTCGGAAAAATTACAAAGAAGTGGCAATATTTTCTTTTGTGCAGAAGATGTTATTAGGGAAAGTAATATTAGTTATTACGATTTTGAAAACTATCGAGCCAGTGCCGACGATTTGGCTGTTATTCAGTTTTCTTCAGGGAGTACGGGTAATCCTAAAGGAGTAATGTTGTCTCATGCAAATATTTTAGCAAACCTTGCTCTTAAAAGCAAATTTGACCGTACAACCAGACACGATGTTTTAATTCACTGGATGCCATATTTTCACGATTTCGGTTTGTTTGGCCATCATTTGAACAGTATTTACAATATGATTACGGAGATAAGAATAGATTCTTTAACTTATCTGCGAAATCCACTTATATGGTTAAAAAAGATAACACAATATAATGCTACTATTACCGGTACTACTCCAACCGGCATGGATATTTTGCTGAAAACATTAGAAAAAACAAAAGCCGATCCATTTGATTTATCAAAGATAAAGGTGCTTTCATTAGGAGCGGAAATGATTCCGGCCAGTTTGTATGAGAGAACAAAAGAGGCTCTATCCATGTATGGATTTTCTCCATTAACTTATCGACCAGGTTATGGACTGGCAGAAACGACATTAGTAGTTTCGGGAACAGAATTCGATGCAGGATATAAAAAAATAACGCTTGACAGGAAACAACTTGCCAAAGGAAAAGTAGTAAAAAAAGTATTCAGGGATGATACTTCCTGTGAAATAGTAAGTGCAGGAAAACCGTTTGATACTATTCAAATTCGCATAGCTGATGAAAATAAAGAATTAAGCGATTACCATATAGGAGAAATACAGGTCAAAGGCAACTGCGTAATGAAAGGTTACTATAATAATCCATCGGCCGACAGTGAAGCTTTTATTGACCATTGGCTACGAACCGGTGATTCAGGTTTCTTTGATGAAGACAAAAACTTATATGTTGTAGGACGAATAAAAGATATTATTATTGTCAACGGGCAAAACTATTTTCCTTTTGATTTGGAATCATGCATACAGTCACACTTTAAAGATAAAATAGAAATTTCTGTGTTTACGTCTTATTATTCTGATGAAAAGGAACGGGAAATTGTGTTGCACTTCTTTGTCCCCAAAGACAAAAACAAGGACAATAAAGAGTGTATAAACGCATGTAATGCCCTCATATGCGAATTAGCGGGATTTATGCCGGATGTTTCAATACCTATACGGAGAGGAAATATACCGAAAACATCAAGTTCTAAGACGATGCGTAAAGAATTGGCATCAATGTTTATCAATGGTTATTTTACAGAAACAATAACAACTAATTTTCAAATAAATATGAAGAATAAAATACTTCCAGACATGAATCATAAACAAATATTATCTGAAATATGGATAGATGCACTCCAACTATCCGAATTGAGCGCTTCCGACATATTATCGGAGGACAATTTTTTTGCTTTAGGTGGTGATTCCATCCGGGCGATGAGAGCTGTCGCTGAAATGGAGAGTAAGTATCAATGCAAACTTGAAAGCAATTTTTTATATAAAAATTCCACTCTGCAAAAACAAATAGACTATTTCTGTACAAGAAACGCCGAATTAGTTCCACCTGCGTGTGAGTATGAACTTCTTGTGAGAGAAATCGTTTGTGAAGAACTAAATATCATTTCTCATAGTTTGAGCGTAACAGACAACTTTATTTCTAGGGTCGAAAAAATAGGTGATATATTAAATCTGATACAACGAATCAAGGACATATTTAAACTGCATGAAGCCGATGAAGAATTGCAAAAAGTAACCAACGTACGGCAAATAGCCAATCTTATTAAAAAGAAGTATAAACAGGAAAATGGACAGCCTTTCCCGTTGATGGATTTTCAAGAAACTCTTTATTATCACAGTAAAAGTTTTATTCGAAATGAACCAACCGGATTAAGCTGCTATATCATTTGTCGGACAACTATAACCGGCGATTTCAGAAAAGAATATTTTGACAGAGCATTTAATCATGTGATTAAATCTCATCCGATATTACACTCAGTAATTACTGAAGAATCAGAAACTCCTTCAATGGTAACACTTTCCAATTATCCGGATTTTGAAAGCAGCTATACAGATATTTCATCTCTGTCTGAACAGGAGCAAATTCGTTTTTTTGAGAAAAATGATTTGAACGATCATGATCATAGATTTGATTTATCACTTTATCCGTTATATTATTCTAATATTTTTAAAACCGGCGAAAACAAACATGAAATAGTAATACATATAGACCATCAGTTGATAGATGGATTCAGCTTCTTTGAGTTTATTCATGAAATGCTTTTGTTGTACAGTCGATTTATTGATAGAGAAATAACACAAGAGGCCTCTGTATTGGAAGGCTTACGATTCTACGACTATGTTAGAATAGAGAAATTCCGATCTGCAACTAAAGCTTATGGTAAGGCTATGCGATTCGCGTTGGATATATTTAGAAATGTTCCAGAAAAGGTCTCCATCCCCATGCAACAAAATCCCTCCATGTTAGAAAAGGTGCACTTTAATACTTTACATACGCTGATAAAACCGGAAATCATGCACGCTGTTATTGATATAGCTAAAACAGTTCCCAATATCAGTTTGAATTCGTTATTACTCGCTTGCTATTTCAAATTAATGAATATTTGGTCAGGACAAAACGATTTGATTATTAATATGCCTGTGTACAATAGAGAACAACATTTTCCTCATGCCCGAAAAGTAATTGGGAGTTTTCTGGATATTTTTCCGGTTAGGCTACAAACCCAAACATCCGAATCAATATTATCTATAGCACAAAAAGTGGAAAATTTTGTTCGGACATTGTTGGCGTATCCTGTTTCGTCAATCGAATTAACTCGTCGAATCGCTGAACAAGAGGGACTCAAGCAGGGTTCATTAAGTTCTATTATCTTTAGCAATTCCATCAATATGATACCGGAAGGGATGAGCCGGTTTTCAAAGCACTTTGTGATGGGTGCGCCTAAAGTACAAACGGGTGCGCCTGGTACTTATATAGATTTAGTTATGTTCACATGGGAAGGCGAATGGCATTTTGACTGGAATTATGTCAGGGATTTATTTAATGAAGATTTTATAAAAACCATAGCGAATCAGTATTCTTCAATGTTGGAACAACTTGCTCAACGAAAAGGTGACAGTATCAAACTATCGGAATTTACAGGTACGGACATAATGCCGGAACAATATATCCGGCTATATGAAAAGACGAATGAAACTACCTATGACTATCCTGTAACAACCGTCAATCAATGGATTAAAGAGACTGCAACAATGTACCCTCAAAATGAAGCGATAAGTTTTGAAGACAAGAGTCTATGTTATGCCGAATTTTATGCCAAAGCAAATCAGTTTGCCCACTTGTTAGTAAAATTAGGTATTAAACCGGGTAAACGGGTTGCCTTGTTAATGAACCGTACTTTGGATTTGCCTGTAGCCCAGTTAGCCATTCTAATAGCTGGCGGTACCTATGTTCCAATAGATCCAATGTATCCAGTCGAAAGAATAAAATACATGCTGGAAGATTGTGGTACAGAAATTCTAATCAGTCAAAAAAATCATGCTGAACTGATCACGCAGACATATACCCCAAAGCTAAAACATTGCATTTTAACAGATGCCGACAAAACTTTTACATATCCAATTAACTACAATTTATGGGTACAGGGAGATATAGCATGTCAATCTCAAGAGTACATTGAATTTAATAATACACCTGACGATTTGATTTATATTATCTATACATCAGGTTCAACAGGACAGCCTAAAGGGACTATGTTGCGCCACCGGAATGTATGTAATTTTCTCTATTATGTACAACAAGCGTTCGATGTAAAAGCCGAAGATCGTTTTGCATTCGTAACATCCTATTCGTTTGATATGACTGTTACTTCTAACTGGCTTCCGTTTTTGACCGGTGCGTCGTTGCACATATTGTCGGAAGAAAAAACGCGGAATGTGGAACTTTTACTTCGATTTATAGGTGACAAAGCAATTTCATTCTTGAATATTACTCCATCGCATTTTTCTATGCTGGCAAACACGTTGGAATTTACTGATGAACAGATAAGATTACAGAAAAACATGACGATTATGTTAGGCGCTGAAATTATCAATGTAGGCGATGTTAATAAATGGCTTTCCTATTTTCCTGAACATAAACTGATAAATGAATACGGTCCAACGGAAACTACAGTAGCATCTACCTTTTTTCCGATTCCCGTCAACCAGTATAGAAAATGTGAATTAAGTATTGTCCCCATAGGTAAACCAATTTATAATACACAAGTTTACATCCTGAATGAAAATAATGAACGTTGTATGCCGGGTGTGCCTGGGATACTTCATATCGGCGGAGCCGGAGTTGCCCTTGGATATTTGAATAAGGAAGAAAGGACAAACAGTGTATTTATACCGAATCCGACGACAGGGGACAAAGAAGATATTGTGTACAATACCGGCGACTTGGCGAAGTTCACCGAAGCAGGGGACATTATTTTTATTGGCCGGAAGGATTTTCAGGTGAATGTAAGAGGATACCGTATAGAACTTGGTGAAATAGAGAACGCTTTAAGCAAAGTTCCCGAAATAGCGGAAAACTGTGCAGACATCCAATTTGACAATAATAAACAGGGCGTCGTTGTAGCGTTTTATACAACCAAAACAAAAACCGCTTTGGATGATAACTACATACTGGGAATGATTGATAAATTATTGCCCCAATATATGTTGCCATCATTCATCCTTCATGTAGAGCAAATACCGGTTACTCCTAATGGTAAAACAGACCGAAAATCACTGCCATATATAGCCGGTAGCAAGCAAATTATACACTCATCGTCGTATGTTCCACCAACCGGAAAGGCTGAAAAAGAAATGGCAAAGATATGGATTCAAGTGTTGGATATTCCACGAATTGGCATCCACGACAATTTTTGGGAAATCGGAGGCGATTCCATTAAATCGGTACGATTGGTCAGGGAATTAAAAGCAGCAGGATTTGAACATATCAAATTGCGCGATATGTTTGATTCGCCTACTATATTCCAAATGATAAACCGGATGGTTGATTTAAACGGAAATGATAATATACTTAATCTGAAATCAGAGCCGGATGCCGAAGCTATGCTGTTCTGTTTTCCTTATGCTGCTGGAACAGCAGGTATGTACGCATCATTAAGTGAAGATTTTGAACAACACCTTAAAATACAGTCAGCCCACTATCCGGGACATGGAGACAATCGCCCGCTCAAAGAAAACATTCACGATTTAAATATGCTGTATTTTAAAGAATTGAAGGAAAACAATCTGCTGTTGTTCCTTTTAGGGTATTCCTACGGAGGGTATGTGGCTTATGATATTTGCCGGAAACTGGAAGAATTGAATAAACCTGTTCGTGGAATCATATTGGCAGGAACTACACCTCCCGATATAAAAGATGAACTGATGAGTTTTTATCTGAATCATGAAGCTGACTATGAAAGAGTAAATAAGGATTTATTCAATCAGGAGTTTCTGGATACCTTGTCGGATGAAGAACAGGAAGAATACTTAAAGCAGTTAAAATCGGATACAAAATCAATGCTTAATTACAATTTTCCCGAAATACGCTTGAAAACCCCTTTGCTCTCCATTATCGGGAAAGACGAAGAAACAGCAATCAAAGAGCACCAGGATACATGGGAAAAATATTTCACACATGTTGAATACGCTACATTGCCCGGTGGACACTTACTAATCAAAAACTTCCACAAGGAACTTGCGGGATGTGTGGAAACATTTATAAATCGCTATAAATAAAGTGAAAATAGGCATGGGAACTCCACTAAAACAAGTGTTGGTAGCAGGCGGTAACGGTGTTACAGGAAGATTGATTGTTCAATATTTGACGAAATTTAAATTGCCTGTTCAGATTGACATTGCTGCCCGAACAGCATCGCATACACAAAATTTGCCGGAACACGTAAAAAAAATAGATATTGATTTTCAAAATAGAGAAGCAACGAGTTTACTTTTTCATCAATATGACATCATCATCTTGTCCGTCGGGCCTTTTGACATTTTCAAAGCATCATTGCATGAAATATGTGTCTCAGAACAAAAAATATGTATTGATATAAACGATTCCTTCGAAGCCACTAAGGAAATATATAAACTGAAAAAAGAAGCGGAAAGCAATCAAAGTATGATACTTACAGGGATGGGACTGGCACCGGGACTGACCACTTTATTGTTACTGGAAGTTTTAAAACGGGACAACGACACAGCCAAAAGAAGCGGGGTTCGCATATTTTTCAGTGATGGAATAAATTCAGGGAAAGCATCTATTTACGCAATGTTGATTAATTTTATTTCGCATGTTTTTATATTGACAAATGGTAGAGCCCGTAAAACTTTATCAGAGAAAATAGAGAAGGATTCATACTATACTTTCAATGAATCACAAAGACATAAATCTCTCATTTTTTACTCATCACCGGAAATTCAAACATTACCCCTTAACATAGATTGTTCGGAAATACATCAGTTGGATTTTGCTTTTCATTTGGAAGGCATGCCTATGAAAATGATACCATTTTTGCGTGGATTGAAAATTTTCCGCAAAAGAATTATTCTTTTTTTGTGCAATTCCACTTACAAAAGACAAAGAAGAACGGGGTCAGGTAAGAAGACGGAAACACAGGTAATAGCGTCTGCATTTGGTGAATTTGACAATTACACAAAATGCTGTCAAGTGTTTTCAAAGTCATCCTATGAATTAACTGCTTTAACTGCATCTTTAATTGCAGAAATGGCTATAAAAGGAGAAATAGTAAAAACAAGCGGTGTATATAGCATCGAATCCGATGTTATTTCCAAACAAATTCTGAAAGCCAGATTTGAAAGACAAGGAATCAGAATAATCCCTAAAATAGAAAATCAGAAATGAAAAGTCAAAATACGCATATAATCGGGATTATTGGAGGACGCGGTAAGATTGGTATAATGGCCATAAACTATCTGATTGCGGAAACCGAAGCGACATTGCTTATTGGCGGCAGAAACCTTACGAAGGGGCGAGAATTGGCATCACGTTTCCCGCAAAGAGTAACCGCCCTTGAAATAGATATATTCGACACTACAAAATTGAATGAATTTTGCCGACAATGCCATGTGGTTATCAACCTGGCAGGCCCTACCCTCAAAATAATGGATAGAATTGCACTGGCTGCACTTTCAAATAATTGTCACTACATAGACGTAGGCGGATACGACCTTTTGATTGAGGCTTTGACGTCTAAGATAGAAGAAATAAAAGAAAAGGAGCTTGTATTTATAGTAGGTGCAGGCTGGATGCCCGGCGTCTCCGGTATTTTCCCGAAATCGGTAATAGAAACATCTTCCTGTGAATTAGATACCATAAATGTAGTGAATATATATTATGGAGCATCAGAAGCATGGTCTTATAATTCCTGTTTGGATTTGACATGGAGCCTTTCATTGGAAAGCAACGGTATATTTGAGTGGGGAAAATGGAAACTCGTAGAGACTTCAAAATATACTAAAAAGATGTTTTTTTCACCTCTCAACAAGTCAAAATACACAACTCCATATTTTGATAATCAGCTTAAACACATAGCGCAATCTTTGAGGATTCCCCTTTTCGGAAACTACGTTATTGTCAATAGTAAACTGTCAATGGTTTCATCACTTTTTATTAAAATATTTCTTCGGGGAAAGGCCCATTACGCGGCAAAAATAATGGAAAAAGAGGCTCGTATTTCATCTAAAAAAGGTTCATGGGGTCTTATATATTGTGTTGTGGAAGGAATAAAAGACGGGCTGGAAAAACGGATTATAGCCTATATCCATGAAAATGACAACTATAGGCCAGCAGGAATAGTTTCGGCTATTGCAGCAAGTTTTGTCCTGCAAAACCGAATAGAAAAAGGATTAGGTTACTTGTGCCACAAAGTAAATTCTCATCATTTTATGTCAGAATTAAAATCACAAAACATAATAGCAAGATATGAATAAGCCTATAAAAAATAGTAACGGCATTAAAACAAAACCCTTTATTATCATAAGGATAATATTTATCCTTTGTAGTTTAGGCAGTTTAACAGGCTTTCCGTGGGCATTCCTGCCATGGGATACCGTGGCAGGAATGACTAATTCGAAAGGAGAAATTCTGATTGACAGTTCCCTGCAAACAATTTTCCTTTTCAGGATTCAATGTTTATTTTTCGGCGCTTTTTCAGGCTTTTATCTTTTTATGGCCTATCAACCGGTTAGATATAGAAATCTAATTTTTATATCATCCTTATTAATGCTGTTGATGAGTGCTGCAATGGTGTATGTTAGAAATATTTCCGGCTTATACACTTCATTAACAGCTTATGAACATTATATTTGGCTTGTTATTGGCATTGCCATGTTTTTGTCATGGTTCTTTGAACTTCGCAAATACAGCAATAATCATACTGAAAAACAGCATAGCAAATATACGCTCCATAAAATATTGAAATTATTGGGAATTATTCTGTTTGCAAATACGTTTTGGGTAATAATGCCACAAAACCTGATAGAAGCAACGATGAAACTTCTTAAATTACCTTCGTATTTTGGAAATCCATATTCGGAATATGCCGCAGGACTTATCTTTTTCTTTTTGGGAATACTTGGCATCACCCTGTTTGTTTGTGCCATGAAACCTGAACAATATAAGCCTATTTTGAAATTCATAGCAAGTTATACCATGCTAACTTTCATTTGTTTGACAGTATGGATGTTTGAGCATGCTAAATGGAATATATTTACAATTTTAGTTAGTTTGCTATGTGCTATTATCGGAATTTCTATTCTTATCTTTATATGTAAAAACAGTAAGCTGAAAGCACATGAAAACGTTTAATAGAAAATTAGTCATTTTTGGCATATTGGGAACCATTGCCGCATTCTTAATCATCATTGCTGATATTGCAGGAGGAATAGGGGAATACAATGGTGTTTTTTGGGAACAATTTGCAGGCATGACACCTGTTCGGTTACTCCTCTCGTCACACATGGCCATATACGTTTTTCCTTTTATTACATTTGGAATAATTACCATATATAAGGTATTAGAACCTTCCGGTAAAATCATATCAGCCACATTTGGCTTTTGTTTATGGTATTTGACCTATTTGATGACCGCGGCTCATGCCGGATATCCATACATCTCCTATTTGACCGACTACAATCAGTTGATTGGCAATCCTCAAATAAACGAAGTGCTTGATAAGTTTTCTCATAATATTGGCCTACATCTTATTATTTTGTATGTCCTTGCCTTTATTGCTTCTTTAGGAATATTCGTGTTGATAATTGCCGGAAAAACCATGCTGAAAAGATGGATGTCACTATGCAACCCGATAGTCACTATTGCATTGTCGGTTATTGTAGGCATGGTGTCGCCTGTATTGGGAAAACATTACGGGACATGCTGTCCAATGGTCGGGTTGTTTTTGCTTTTACTATGTTCTACAATAACCATTGCACGCAATACTAAAATAGACCGATAATGTATAGAAATATTTCAGAACAGTTTAAAGTACACAGAGAAATAAGCATTTGTGTACAAAGTGATTCAGCAACAATCACGGAATCATTACTGTACGCAGAAGAATTAGAGTTTATTTCCCCTACGTGGTCTGAAAAACGTAAGAAAACATTTGTTTTAGGACGTTTGGCTGCAAAACAGGCTTTGGCTACCTATGGAATCGAAGCTTGTCCGATTCTGCGGGGAGTGATGAATGAACCGGTTTGGCCTGATTCATTTAAAGGTTCTATTGCACACAAGGATAACATAGCCATTGCCGCTGTAACAAAGGATGATTCTTATGCCGGCATTGGTATTGATATAGAAGAAACAGGTTTTTTACTTGACAGCACACACGCTCAGCTCTTTTGTGGCGATGATGAGTTGGATGATGTGGCCAAAAATCCGCTCAATGCTGTTTTGTTTTTTTCTATTAAGGAATCTGTTATAAAAGCATACTATATGGCATTTGGAAAACTAACTGAAATGAGAGATGTAAGTTGTCGAAAATTGCTATACAATAGTTCCTGTTCGAATATTAAAGTAAAATATATTTTGGTGAATCAGCATATCATATCTTTATGTATGATTCATAACACAATTAAAGAACAATATTCATGAATAAAGAAACTCTAAAAAACAAACAGGGTTTTCCCCGTCTGCTTGAAATAGCGGGGACAAAAAAATGGTGGCTGATTGCTTCGATATTTCTGTCGGTTTGTGCGGCTGCAGCGCAGTTTACTCCGTTCGTCGCCGTCTATAACTTACTGACGGAACTTGCCGTTCATGCCGCCGACCCTTCGCTGATAGACAAAGGCTTTATCCGGCATTGGGGATACGTGGCGGCTACCGGAATTGCAGGCTACGGAATACTTACGTACGCTTCGCTGATGCTTTCGCACATTGCCGCTTTCCATATCCTGTATGAAACACGGATGAAAATCATCCGGAAGTTACCGCGGTTGCCACTGGGATTCTTTACAAAACGCAGTTCGGGCGAGATAAAAAAGATACTGTCGGAAGATGTTGAACGGATAGAACTGTTTGTGGCACACCATATCCCCGACCTTACCACGGCGTTTGTCGTTCCTGTTTTGTTGTTGGGATACATGTTTTGGACAGATTGGCGGCTGGCGCTGGCGGTATTGGCGGTGATGGCCGTTGCCCTTGCGATGCAGGCCTTGCCTATGGCTTCGGCCGGGAAAAACGTGTACGAACGTTATCAGACGGCACTCGGAAAGATGAACGGCAGTATCGTGGAATTTGTACGCGGCATACAGGTAGTCAAAATCTTTAACCGTTCCACCAAAGCCTTCGAGCAAATGAACAGAGACGTCGACGATTATAAGGATTTGAGCATCGAAATAACCCGATTTTTTACGCCCGCCTATCTGGGGTTTTATACCGTTCTTTCGGCAATCTTGCTCGTTCTTATTCCCCTTTCGGTCTTTTTGCTGCAGCGGGCGCCGTCATATCCGGCTTACGTGCCGACGGTTTTACTGTTTCTGGTGCTGGCAGGGGGCATCTTTTTCCCGCTGATGAAGTTACTGTTCATGAGCAACCTGATGATGCAAAACGCCACAGGCGTCGAGCTGATTGATGGCATACTCAACAAAGAGGAAGTCGAAAATCCTGCCCAATCGCAGACACCTCGCGACGCTTCCGTAGAATTTCGGGATGTCATTTTTGCCTACAATGAGGAAGCAATACTGAAAGGAATATCTTTCAAAGCCTTGCCCGGCACAGTTACTGCTTTGGTCGGTCCTTCCGGCGCCGGAAAGACTACGGTTGCCATGCTTGCCGCACGTTTCTGGGACGTTTCTTCCGGTGAAATCCTCATCGGTGGCGTACCCATAAAGGATATCCGCACAGAAGATTTGATGAACACCATCGCTTTTGTTTTTCAGGACAACATGCTGTTTTTCGATACGATTGAGGAAAATATCCGCATGGGAAATAAAACGGCAACGTTCGAGGAAGTAGTGAATGTGGCCCGTGCCGCCCAATGCCACGAGTTTATCGAAAAACTCGACAAGGGTTATCAGACCTGTGTTGGTGAAGGCGGAACGTACCTCTCCGGCGGCGAACAGCAACGGATTGCCCTGGCACGGGCTATCCTCAAAGACGCCCCCATCGTCCTGCTGGACGAGGCAACTGCATACGCCGACCCCGAAAACGAAGGTAAAATACTCTCGTCATTCTCCCGCCTGATAAAGGGCAAAACCGTGCTGGTGATTGCTCACCGTCTAAGTACCATCACTAACGCCGACCGGATTTTATTATTTAACAACGGAACAATTGAAGAACAGGGAACGCACAATGAACTGCTTGCCCTCAACGGATATTACGCCCGCATGTGGGAAACGTATTCGCAAGCCCGCGAATGGACAATAACAAGAAAGGAGAAACAAAAATGAATATTAAAGCAACATTAAACTCGGCGACCCTGGGTAATCCCCGTCGCCTGTACCCGACGATTGGCTGGACGATGCTCGAATATTTCCTGCGCGGAGCGCCTTACGGATTTCTGATACTTGCCGTATGGTACATTTTCGAGCCGCTGCAATATCCCGGAACAACATTAAACACGACTGCAATTATCTGGCTGTGCGCAGGCTTGGCATTTAGTATTCTGTTGCTTTTCCTCGTCAACAAAAAATCGTTTATGATGGCCTACAAAGATGGTTACATCTTGTGCGCCGAAGGCCGGAAAGACATCACGGAACACCTGCGCCGACTACCGATGGGCTTTTACAACAGCCGCGACCCGGGCGACATCGGCGCTTACATCGTATCCGACTATGCCAACATCGAATCGGTAGTAACTCATCTGATACCTCAATTTTTCGGTGCGCTTACCATGCCACTGGTCGCTCTGGCAGGACTTGCATTCTGCAACTGGCAACTGGCGCTGGCTGCGACGCTTGTGATACCATTATCCATACCTTTTGTGATATTAGCCACCGTCATTATACGAAATACAGGGAAACGGCAACAAAAGACAAAAGTCACGGCAGCATCGCGTATGATTGAATATATTCAGGGTATCAAGCTGATAAAAGCCTTTAATCTGGAGGGAACGAAGTTTGAACGGCTTGAAAAGTCGTTCCATAACCTGATGCGGGAAAGCATCCGGCTCGAAGCAGCTTCAGGCCCGACCCTGATCCTTGCATCAATCGTGCTGAATGCAGGATTGATTTTGATTATCCTGCTGGGGATGACGCTGTTTTTCAACGGAACGCTGTCGTTGCCTTTCTATATCATGTTTCTCATCCTTGGCACACGTATATACGAACCCTTGTTGCAAGTGATGGTATTTCTAGGTGAAATGACATATATGGAACTGGGCGTAGAACGTGTAGAGAACCTCCGGAAATCGCCTTTGCTCACGGAAGGCAGCAAAGACGAAACGTTTAATGATTTTAGCATCGAATTTAAAGATGTATCTTTCAAATACAATGACACACAGGTTATCAACCGGCTGAATCTGCATATCCCGGCCAACCGGCTTACGGCGCTGGCAGGCCCGTCAGGGTCGGGAAAAACTACGCTAACACGTCTGATTGCCCGTTTCTGGGACGTGGAACAGGGTGATATTTTGATTGGAGGGAAAAGTATCAAAGCCTACACAACGGATAACCTCCTGTCCAGTGTATCAATGGTATTCCAGGATGTCTATCTTTTCAACGATTCCATTCGCAACAATATCCGCCTCGGCAGGGAGGATGCCACGCAGGAAGAAATAATAGCCGCCGCCCGCGCGGCCCAGTGCCACGACTTCATCAAAGCCCTGCCCGACGGATACGACACTATGGTGGGTGAAGGCGGGAATACGCTTTCGGGCGGCGAAAAGCAGCGCATCTCCATTGCCCGCGCCATTCTGAAAAATGCCCCCATTGTCCTGCTCGACGAAGCTACCGCCGCACTTGACCCCGAAAACGAGTTCTTTATCCAGAAAGCTATCAACGACCTGATACGGAATAAAACGGTCGTCGTCATTGCACACCGGTTAAACACGATCCAGCAAGCCGACAAAATCGTGGTCATCGACAGGGGTACTGTTGCCGAAGAAGGCACGCACGAACATCTATTAAAAAACAATGGATTGTACAAATCCCTTTGGGATGAACAGCAGCGGATAA
Organism: Tannerella sp.; assembly: GCA_031264155.1. Classification (GTDB taxonomy): domain Bacteria; phylum Bacteroidota; class Bacteroidia; order Bacteroidales; family Tannerellaceae; genus Tannerella. The sequence goes on from JAISEJ010000145.1 coordinate 15,826, forward strand.
AAGGCTGGAAATTTTAAAACTTTAATCATTATGAAAGTAAATCTGACGGGAGTTCCCGAAACATTATTCATCACATTACGGATACGGGCTATCGAAACTGTCCGTTCCGATGCGGCAGTTAAAGACCCGTACGCCGTCAAAATACTGGAACAGATAGAATTTGACAACTCGCCAAAGAACAGGGTATCGGCAGCTTCGCAAGCGGGTACGATTGCCCGTACTATTATTCTGGATAAGATTATTAATGATTTCCTGACAGGAAATTCACAGGGGATCATCGTCAATTTGGGTTGCGGACTGGATGCCCGTTGTAAAAGACTTCCTTTAAACGGTTCCCAATGGTTCGACATAGATGTAAAAGAAACTGTCGAAGTGCGAAAGCATTTTTTTGAAGAAACACATTCATATAAAATGATATCCAAATCCATGTTCGATTATTCGTGGATGGATGCCATACCCAAAGACCGGCCGGCGCTGTTCATTTCGGAAGGAGTAATGATGTACTTTGAGGAAAAAGACATTAAGCCGCTGTTTTGTGAAATAGCCGGGCAGTTTGCTTTTGCGGAATTAGCTTTCGATACAATAAGCCGGTGGGCGGAGAGAAATCACAAACGACATCCGGATGTGAAAAAATACAATGTTCCGTTCAAGTGGGGAATTGATAATTGTAAAGAGATTGAAAGCTGGTATCCCGGTTTTCAGATAATTAAAGAACATTATTATACAGATTACATGAAGAAGCGATGGCCGTTGCTTATCAAAATGATGATGAAAATATATCCGCCATTCATGAAATCATTCAGGGTATTACATTTAAAAATCAGCGTTTGACGGATTAAGTGATGTGTACCGGTCTCCCACGACCTTGCGGCAAGGCAGTACACGAGGTGTACCGGCTTCTCGCAAGCGTGCGGCAAAGCAGTCTTGTTTGATACTTGATTTTATCCTGCACACAACATGAGGCAGATTAAAACAGCAGATATACCGTCTTTCCTGTTTTGCAAAAAAAATCCTTATATTAAAGTCATACTTCTTTTGACGTAAGTCCTGAAATTACAAGCAAGCATAACTTTGCACCTCGTAATTCGAAAAAGAACATGACGAAAAAAATACGAAGCATTTTACTCCTGTCCGGTTTATCGGCGGCATTTGCGGTAGCCGGGCAAAATCTGGCCGGAACAGTGACCGGCTGTTTCGATTCTCAGCCTCTTGCCGGCGTATCCATAAAAATACAAAATTCTATTTACGGGGTTGTAACGGATATGAACGGGAAATATGCTTTCGATAACCTCAAAGCGGGCGTTTATAAGATGGAGTTCTCCTATATGGGAATGAAGACCGTCCTGAAGGAAGTCGCATTGTCCGCCTCGCAAAACAGGGTAATAAATATCTGTATGGAAGACAACGTACAAACACTGGATGAGGTAATGGTCACGGGAAAAAACGGAGCGGCAAAAGCCAGGGAAATCCGCGAAAGCCCGATGGCCGTGTCCGTCATCGAGGGCGCCAAACTGCGCGGGCTGACCTCCGGCATTGAGGACATCCTGAAACGCACGTCGGGTCTCACTGTCCGGCAGAGTGGAGGAATGGGCAGCGCTTCGCGCATTTCCGTACACGGGCTGGAAGGCAAGCGGGTGGCAGTATTCATCGACGGGTTTGCGCTGAACAGCCCCGACGGTTCGTTCGACATCAATGACATACCGGTGGACATCATCGAACGGATTGAAGTCTATAAAGGCATCGTGCCCGCCGAATACGGAGGCGACGGTTTGGGCGGTGCCATCAACATCGAAACCCGCGAAGTGAACTGCGATCTGGTCGGAGCAACGCTAGAGACAGCCAGCTTCGGCACATACAAAGGACTTTTCGCTTTGAAAAAGGTGTTTGACAAACAGGGCATACAAATCGCTTTTGGCGGGTTTTACAACCGCTCGGACAACAGCTACATGATGAACCTGACCGGCTTTGACCCCGATTCTCCTTATTCCAAAGTGTGGCGGAACAATGATTTTTACCTCTCTTCAATGCTTGTTCCGGGCATCACTTTTACAAAGCTGTGGTTCGATGAAATTGAACTGGAGTTTGCTGCCTATCAAAACAAAAAAGAACTGCAAAACATCTTTTTCGATTCCCGCTATGCCTTCACTTACGGCACAAACCTGATGCCAACCCTGAAACTGGAAAAAACAGACTTTTTCGTCAAAGGACTGGATTTCAAAATGGGGACAGTCGCCGCCGCTGTAAACCAGCATCTGGTGGATACTGTTCCATATATTTATCAGTGGAATGGCGGGCAAACGCCAAGTTTGGGCGAGACCAGTGATAATCTTCTGAACCTCTCGGACGACAGACAATTTGAACTCCGGAACAAGCTGAATATGAAATACAGCTTTTCATCCGGCCATCGTCTCAACCTCAACAACCAGTCGGTTTACGCCGAACGCCGTCCTAAAGACGATTACCTGACGCATTATCTGGGATACGACCCCAGCGGTTTCCCAAGCAACATGTTCGGAAACGTCACCGGACTGGCGTATGAATTTCTTAGCCCCGGCAAAAAATGGCAGAACACGGTTTCCCTCAAAGCCTACTACCTGCAATCGGAAATTTACCGGACGGAGGAAGTGGGCGTTGACGTTTCGGAGTTCAAGAAGATGCCGGGAGTGACGTCGAGCCGGAATCTCTACTGGGGATATTTGGACGGCGTAAGTTACGAGCTGTTCCACGATTTCAGGGTGAAGTTCTCGTACGAACATGCCGTGCGCCTGCCTGACACGCAGGAACTGTTTGGCGACGGAACAAGCGTGAAATCTGCCGTGAACCTCCGTCCCGAGCAAAGCGACAATTTCAGCGCGGGGATTATTCTCGACCGCCGCGACCTTTTTCACTTGAACCGCGTGCAACTGGAAGCCAACGTCTTTTACATGGCGACAAAGGATTTGATTTCACTGCAACCGGCAGACCGACGCCTCGCCTACCAAAACCTGGATAATACACTTATCAAGGGGTTGGACGCAGACCTGAAAGTGGATGTCATTCCCGAACTGTACACGTATTTCAACATTACCTGGCAGGATTTGCGAAACAACAAACGATGGGAAACCGGCGACCATAAAACCCCCAATCCAAAATACGGGAAGCAGGTGCCGAACATCCCGTCGTTTTACTACAACGCGGGACTGGAATTTCACAGGGCGGATTTCCTGTTGAAGGAAGAGTTTTTCCGCCTTTTTGTCGATTATTCCCATGTCGGGAAATTCAATTATGCATGGAAACTGTCCGACCGCAAAGAGCAGGAATACCGCTGGATGATACCTGCCTGCCACAACCTTTCGATAGGCGTGCAGCAATCGTTCCTGAAAAATAAAATATCGTTCTGCTTCAC
>JAISEJ010000005.1 GCA_031264155.1 Tannerella sp.
TACAACTGGCAAAAAGAAGAGCCAGAGGCTATAGAAATATCAAAAACTTCATCAACATGATATACTTCCTGACTGCTAAACTAAAATTCGATTACCCACTCTATCCGTTATAGAGCCAAAAAATGTTTTGCTGATAAAATTAAAAAGAAATGAAAGATAAAATTGATATAAGGGTAAAGCTTTCGACTTTATGGATTGTTGTAATGATAAATATGATATTTGCCGATATTTTCACGATAATGGTTGAACTCGTGAACAGAGATACATTAGGGGAAATGCCGGGTGATGTAAAAATGGTGATGGCAGTTGCCGCGATTGTTACCAATGTGCCGATTCTTATGATTTACCTGTCGAGAATATTGCCTTACAAATCAAACCGGCCGGCAAATATGATTGCAGGGATTTTTACGATAATATATGTGACAGGGGGAGGCTCTTTAACGCCGCATTATCTTATAGTGGCAGGTATTGAAGTAGTCATTCTGCTTATAATCGTAGTAAAATCATGGAAATGGACGATTGTAGAAAACAAATAGAAGTGAATACGAATAAATAAATTACCGACCTGTCTCAAGGAAGAAAAAGAGGCAAGGCGATTAGCATCTGCCTGTCGGCACAGGATACCTGTAAGGAATGGCTTGAATATTTCTACGGGGATTTGTTGAATTAGCAAATCGACTCACAGGCTTTCCTGCAACAAATTCATGAAAAATACATTTTTCTTTAAAGGCTGGGAGGAAATATATACAACCGACAGTGAAAGAAAAATGCCGTATCAGCAGGCAAATGAATTTGGGGAACGCATGATCGAAATATATGAATATAATATAATAGAAGTGCCGCTCGTTTCAGGTGAAAAACATACCGTATTTATTTTGAATAAAATAAGAAAACTGTTTTACCGACAAATTCAGTATAAAAAGTCAATCATCCCCACATCGTCCGGGGAACAGGAACTGCGACGAATCGACAAATAACGGTTAGCTGTCAGAGTCGCTATTTTTTTTTGCAAAATATTTTTTTATCCCAAAAATAAGTATCATCTTTGCGGAAAAGTTTGATTTTTTCGGAAGAGTCAGAAAGTATATTGAAGATTTTGAAAACATGTCGAAAAAAGTTCTCGATACTTCGAGAAAAGTTCTATACACTTCGAAAAAAGTTCTCGATACTTCGAGAAAAGTTCTAGACACTTCGAAAAAAGTTCTCGATGCTTCGAAAAAAGTTCTCGATGCTTCGAGAAAAGTTCTCGACACTTCGAGAAAAGTTCTCGATGCTTCGAAAAAAATTCTCGATGCTTCGAAAAAAATTATCGAATGAACGGGAAAAAGAAAAATAATAAGTTAGATATATTGATTTATAAACGTTTAATTAAAAAAGAATATGGCTAAAGATGTTATTCCCCAAACGATAGCGGGATTTACGGAGTACATTAAAATCGGTTATCAAAAAGTATCGGTGAATTTGAACGCATACGGAATTTCACCCGCAAAGCTTGCCGTAATAACTCCCCTTTACAATGACTACATTGCAAAGGAAGCGCTTGCGGCAAATCCCGATACCGCAACAAAAGGCAACCGCAAGGCGCGCGACGAAGCACGCGACACGCTGGAAAAGGCATGGCGGCAGTTCCTGAATGAAAGTATCCGGTTCAATACGTCGGTAGGCACGGCCGACAAGGCAGTTTTCGGCATATCGCCCCGCGACGGCATACGCACGCCTGCACAGACACCGACCGATACTGGCATCGTGAAGGTAAAACGCCTGGGCGCCTTCGAGTACGAAGCAACCGTGATAGACGAAAAGACGTCGAAACGCAAACTCCCGGAGCACGCCGCGGGCAGTTTCATCTACCTGACCGTCTCCGAGCCGGGCGTCCTGCCCGAAAACATTGAGGCATACCGGAAACTGGATTTATCATCCAATGCGCGCCACGATTTGCACTTCTCCCCCTCCGAACTGGGCAAGCAGGCCAACGTCTATGCCCGCTATTCCAACCGGCATGGCAAGGAAGGCCCCGCCGGACCGATAGAAACGTTCCTTATCAATTAGCATTGCGAATTTATAACCGTAAAATCAAGGATAGGGAGAGTGGATATGCAACATTTTACCGCCTCCCGCGCACAGTTCGGATATTTATATTACTTAATCGTATAAAGCGAGCTTATTGATTCGTCGTTGCAAACGCGTCGGATTGATTCTGCAAACATCTCTGCGACGGACAGTACCGTGACTTTTTCGCTTTTCTTTGTGTAAGGAATCGAGTCGGTGAATATCATTTCCCTGAGCGCTGACCGGTCGATGCGGATTGTCGCCGGGTCTGACATGACGGCATGGCTTACCATTGCACGAACGGAGCGGGCGCCGTTTTCCATCATCAGGTCGGCCGCTTTGGTTATTGTACCTGCCGTATCTACAATGTCGTCAACCAGCAGCACGTCCTTGTCCGCGACATCTCCGATGATGCGCATGTCGGCTACTTCATTTGCTTTCTGGCGCGTTTTATGACATATCACCATAGGTATTTCGAGGTATTTGGAATAGCTGCTCGCACGTTTTGTTCCTCCCACATCCGGCGTTGCCATGATGAGATTGTCGAGCGGAAGCTGTGTTCGGATATATTCAAGAAATACGGATGATGCGTACAGATGATCTACCGGAACATTGAAAAATCCCTGAATCTGATCCGCATGCAAGTCCATTGTGATGAGCCTGTTAATGCCGGCTGTACCCAGCATGTCGGCAATCAGTTTGGCGCCTATGGATACGCGGGGCTTGTCTTTGCGGTCCTGGCGCGCCCACCCGAAGTAGGGGATGACTGCTATTATCGAATGTGCGGAAGCGCGTTTTGCCGCGTCGATCATCAGCAATAACTCCATCAGGTTATCGGAGTTAGGGAATGTTGACTGTACGAGAAAAACATCTCTGCCGCGGATGGATTCTTCGTATGACACGGAAAATTCGCCGTCGGCAAAGTATTGAATATTCATTTTTCCTAATGGACAATGAAGGCTGTTGCATATTTTTTCAGCCAGGTAACGGGTCTTTGTTCCCGAAAAAACTAAAAAAGGAGTATGTGCGCTCATTAAAAGTTATCTAAATTACAATTCATTGAAATTGCGCGGCAAAAATACGAAATATATCGAAAAACGTATCTGTTGTATAAGAAAATTTATGAACCGATTCTTGACTGCTCTTTGTTAATAGCTGAATTTTAGTATTTTCGCTGAATACGCCGGTAAGCTTTCCGTGTAAGGGCATGTATGGGTGAGAGCGCAGAGCGATTCTTCGCCCGAAAGGAGTTCCAGCGCTTTTGATGCGGTATTATCCGGGATGTTGAGTATGTCAAAAGCGTTCTCAGGTATGTTGACGCGAAAACTGTGCGCTTTGTTATCGAAGTTGATTAGGACAAGAATCAGTTCGTTTTCATACTTGCGAAGGTATGCCGACACATGCTCCGACGGAAAATGAGGGTTGTCTTTGTTGCAATAAGCTAAGCCATAAAAATGGCCGTGTGAAAGCGCTTTTTCATTCCTTACCGTCGTAAGGATTTTTTTGTACGATTCCCTCAACTGCCGCTGTTCGTCACTGAGTTTTCCGCCGTCGAACAGGCCGTTGTTCGCCCAGTCGCGTACGCTTTTCATGCTCCGGTAATCGAATATGGATGTTTTCCCGTCTACGCCGCTGAAGCCTTCATCATCCATGCCTTTTTCGCCTAACTCCTGTCCGTTATATATCATGACAGGGTTGACGTCAAGCAGTGCGATAAGTGTTAATCCGGGGATTCCCGCCTGTGCATTACCGGCGAAGAAGTCGGAAGCAATCCGTTGTTCGTCATGATTTTCAATAAAAAACAGCATGTGCTCCTTAACGTGTTCTATGGCCTGCCAGCAGGCGGTTGTGTCGGTAGCGGGAGCTTCCCGGCGTATGATTTTGCGTAGCGTATCGTACATGCCCACTTTATCGTATAAATAGTCGAATTTGCCTGTTTTTATGTAAGTGTAGTATAGTTCCGGGTTGTATACTTCGGCTATGAACATTACATTTTTACGGCTTTTAACCCGTGGGATAGCCCAGTCCCAAAATTCAACGGGAACCATTTCCGCCATGTCGCAACGGAACCCGTCAACATCATTTCCTACCCAGAACAGGAGTATGTCCAGCATTTTGTGCCAGGTGTCGGGTATCGGGGAAAAATGTTTACTTCCTCCATTCATGTAATTGATGCCGTAGTTCAGTTTTATGGTTTCATACCAGTCGTCTTTTCCGGGCGTCGCACTGAAGCAGTCGTTTCCCGTCACTTTTGCGGGAAATTCGCTATATTCAAAATCTTCTTCCTGCGCTCCGAAATGCAATTCCAGGCTGTGTCCGGGTATATAATAGAAATTATTCGTATTGGAAAAGGCTAATTCCATACGGTCATGTTGCCCCAGGTCGTCGATATAAGCCGGTTTCATTAAAGAATGATAGCTGCGCGCAACATGATTGGCGACAAAGTCAATGATAACTTTCATCCCCGCATCGTGCGTGCGCTTTATCAGTTCTTTAAACTCATTCATCCGGTTTGGGACATCTTCCGCCAGATCAGGGTCTACGTCGTAATAATCTTTGATTGCATACGGCGAACCTGCTTTTCCTTTCACGATGGCGTGGTGATCTTTGGGAATTCCGTATGCCGTATAATCAGTGCAGGTGGAATGGGCGATTATGCCGGTATACCAGATATGTGTTATGCCTAACTCGCCGATGCTTTCGAGCGCTTTGGTTGTGTATGAATTGAATTTGCCGCATCCGTTTTCTTCCATGCCACCGTTCTTTACGAGGTTCTCATTATAATTCCCGAATAATCGGGGGAATGTCTGGTAAATAATATGTTTATTTGTCTTCATTTTATGTAAATACATTATCTGTGTTAAAAAATCATTGCGTGATAGTCTGCTTATCTTTTTTATCCGAAAAGCTTTTGATGAGTTTGATGATCGGCTTGTTATTCAAGTATTCGTCGAAAGCGTGAACGGCGGCATTATATCCGATCCGGACGATTAGCTCCACTTTTTTCAGGTCAAACATTTTGTATTTCCCAAATTCGTTTGTTTCGATGAGTATGTCGCACAGTTCACGGTCTTTCTCCGTATTTGACCGGAACAGATAATGATACGACCGTTCTGCAATCCCGATAATATTTTTGTTGTATTTTCCGGGTACGACAGGACTTACATTCGAACCGATCACGGCGTCACATTCGTCCCGAATGATGGAAACGGGAAAATTGTGGAATAATCCTCCGTCGACATAGCAGAATCCGTCGATAATAACCGGATTAAACAGGATAGGTACGCTGCAGGACGCCGTTATCGCCTCCGCTATGGGGCCTTTGCCGAAAGCGTGCGCTTTGCCGTGATCAAGGTTTGTCGCCATGACAATCATCGGAATCTGCAGGTCTTCGAACTTTTCCGCGCGTATTATCTTTTTTATATAGGTATGAAATTTGCTGCTGTCAAACAATCCCATTTTCGGAAATTGCGCAGATGCAAATTCGGAAAATTCACGTCCCGTAAACAGCGACATGATTTCGTCCGGAGTATATCCGTCGGCATAAAGCGTACCCATCAGGGCGCCGGCGCTTGTTCCTGCGATTATATCGGGACGCAAGCCACATTCTTCCAAAAGTCTGAATACACCTATGTGTGCGAAGCCTCTTGCTCCGCCGCCACTTAATGCAAGTCCTAATTTATACTTTCTATTTTCTTGTTTGAACACCATACGATTGCGTAATAAATTGAACAAATGTATGATTTAATATTAGCAAAAGCAACATTTTTTTTACCTTTGTGCAAAATTTGCATATTATGACTATAGAAAAAAAATTATCGAAAGCGGTTTCTGCCGCTGTTAAAGAATTATATAACATTGAGGTAGAACAGATTTCGTTGCAAAAGACCAAGAAAGAATTTAAAGGACATCTGACGCTTGTTGTTTTTCCTTTTTTGAGAGCGTCCCGGAAATCGCCCGAATCGACGGCGCAGGAGATCGGGACGCATCTGCTTTCGAACAATCCTGAACTGGTCGCCGGCTTTAATGTTATAAAGGGTTTTCTTAACCTGACGGTCGGAAGCGCCTGCTGGCTGGAGGCTCTCAATCAAATTCACGCATGTCCGGAGTTTGGCCGTAAGGAAACAACCGCACAGGCGCCGCTGGTGATGATTGAATATTCGTCTCCCAACACAAACAAACCGCTTCACTTGGGCCATATACGAAATAATCTGCTGGGGTACAGTTTGTCCGAGATAATGAAAGCGAATGGGTATCGCGTTGTCAAGACAAATATTGTGAACGACCGTGGGATCCATATTTGCAAATCCATGTTGGCCTGGCGGAAATGGGGCGAAGGCGTGACGCCCGAATCTTCCGGCAAAAAGGGCGATCACCTTGTCGGGGATTTTTATGTGCTTTTCGACAAGCAATATAAAGAAGAATTGAAAAAATTGCAATCCGGAGGAATGAGCGAAGAAGAAGCCGAAGCGGCATCCTCTCTTATGGCCGAAGCGCGTGACATGCTTCGACGGTGGGAAGCCGGCGACGAAGCGGTAAGGTCGCTCTGGAACAGGATGAATAGCTGGGTCTATGCCGGTTTTGACGAGACTTACAAACGTCTTGGCGTTGATTTTGACAAGATCTATTACGAATCGGAAACGTATCTTGATGGTAAGAAAACCGTGCTGGAAGGATTGGACAGGGGCGTCTTTTACCGCCGTGACGACGGTTCCGTGTGGGCCGACCTTACCGGCGACGGTCTGGATGAAAAACTGCTTCTCCGTTCCGACGGCACATCCGTATATATGACACAGGATATTGGAACGGCAAGACAGCGTTTCGATGACTATCCCGTCAATAAGATGATTTATGTCGTAGGGAACGAACAGAATTATCATTTCCAGGTACTTTCGATTTTGCTCGATAAGTTGGGATTTGAATTCGGGAAAGGGCTTGTTCATTTCTCGTATGGTATGGTCGAGTTGCCGGAAGGTAAGATGAAGAGTCGGGAAGGAACTGTCGTAGACGCCGATGACCTGATGGATGAAATGATTGCCACAGCCCGCGATATCTCCGACGAACTGGGCAAACTGGACGGCCTGACGGCGGAGGATGCCGAAAATATAATCCGTATCATTGGACTTGGTTCGCTGAAATATTTTATCCTCAAGGTTGATCCGCGCAAGAATATGACTTTCAACCCGAAAGAATCCGTTGACTTCAATGGAAATACAGGCTCCTTTATCCAATATACGTATGCGCGCATACGTTCGGTATTGCGCAAGGTGACAGAACTGAATATAAATATGCCGGACCGTTTGTCGCCGGACATTCCCGTAACGGAAAAAGAAGAAGCTATCATACAAATCCTGGCGGAATATCCTGCCGTCGTGAAAGAGGCCGGCGATACATACAGCCCCTCTTGCGTTGCCAATTATATATATGAACTTGTGCGCGAATTTAACCGGTTTTATCACGATTATTCCATATTGCACGAAGAGAATGAGGATGTAAAACTCCTGCGAATCGTATTGTCCGAAAATGCAGCGAAAATAATCCGTTCCGGAATGTCGCTCCTCGGAATCGAAGTGCCGGAACGGATGTAAGCGTTCTTAAACCGTTTATCGCTCGTGCTCCTGCACCTGTCATATATATCATTGTACATAGAAATGACACCTGTTAACCTGAGTTTTGGATAAGCATAATTTAAAAACACGATTATCCGGCAATTTTGCCCCGCGCAGGGGCAGACCTGCGCGTCTGCCCTCCCGTGTCCCCGGCCCGTTTCTACCGACATGCCATCCCGATGGGATTTTATTATATTTTCAAATTTCGGATGTACGACGGAGGGGCAGGGGTGCGGCGAACAGGGCAGACACGCAGGTCTGCCCCTATGCCGGTACCTGTCGGGGCAGACCGGCGTGTCTGCCCAAACTGCCCAAACGCGATTACGGCGCAACCGGCCATGCATAAAACCGCCTCGCGCGCAGTATAAAATATAAAAATAACATAAATATTCACCGGATAAAACATATTCATAAAAAAACATTATC
>JAISEJ010000020.1 GCA_031264155.1 Tannerella sp.
ACGATATCTTTGAACTCCTTTTTTCACTCCATCTTTGCAGTAATTTTAACTGCCTCATTTCGGACATTTCATATATTTTTTTTGACGCAAAGGTAATATACTATATTGAATTAACAATATCCCACATCCATAAAGTCCTGAAGGATCAGTTCCTTCTTGGAATAATTTTTTGTTACGTCAACCGTGATGACGTCATCCGCCGACTGCCTGTTTCCTCCGCATCCTGTCAGTGCAGACAGGATTATTGCCAAAATTGTGCTTGTCTTTTTCATTGCTTTATCAGTTTTTCTTATGTTTTGCCAGCATGATGACCGGGTTGGATTCTTCGTCCAGCCCGGCTGCAATTTCTTTCAGCCGGCCTTTCAAGCGGCCTTTTTCGTATGCCTCGACAAGCTCGTAGGCTTCCAGCTTTTGCAGAAAGGCTATTTCACTGCCGTTTATCAGGGTTATTCCGTTTCCGTACGTCAGGTTCACGGGTTTTTTATCTGTAAAATCGGCATTGTATGCGACATACCGGTACAGGGCATTCTCCTGCCGGTCGTACACCAGGTCGGTTCTTGGGAATCCTGCGTTCACCACAAAATCGTATGTCCGCTTCACGGTTTGCATGAACGTGTAACGGTCAGTGAGGACGCCCGGGAAAAGAAATATCTCCGGATTCATGGAGCGGATGGAGGGCGTTCGCGCGATATGCGGCGTCAGGCTGTAGTCCGGCTGCAACCGGTATATCGTATCGGACGAAGGCTCGACAAGCAGCCAGCCGTCGCGGAAGAGAATCAGTTCTTCGTTGCGCGCTCCCGCCATAATACCCTCGCCGCTTGCCTCATCAATCAGCATCAGTACGGTCGATTTCTTCTCGTGATAAGGAATCCGGATTTCACGGGTAACGCTTCCGTCCTGTTTGGATATGACCTGGAATATGCTTCTATCTGACGTCCGGTCCATGTCGGCATTGAATTCATGACAGATTAAATGCTCCCGGTCAAAATTGTATATCCGGTTATAGTAGCTACCTGCCACATGCGCCGAATGTGCGAAACTGCGCTTGAATTTGCCGGACAGGTCATACGCAAATACTTTCTTCGAATAATGGTCGTTGACGAATATTTCACCGTTGTCTTCATCCAGGGTAACGCCCAGAAGAAATATGTATTCCTCGCCGCCCTGACCCAGGCGGTTGATTTTCTTCAATCCTTTGCCGTTCCCGGCGTCAAAGAAAAATATGTCGCCATCGGAAGAACGATTCCTGTTCCTGACTACGATGACTTCCTTGCCGATAGCTTCCACATGAGCCATCGTAATAAATTCGCTGCTCGTTTCCAGCGGGATATATTCCACGTCCAAAAAGTCCTGAAGAATCAGTTCCTTCTTGGGATAATTTTTCGTTACATCAACCGTGACGACGTCGCCGGTCATTGATTTCTGTTCTCCGCATCCTGTCAGTACAGACAGGGTTACGGCTAAAATTGTGTTCGTCTTTTTCATTGTTATCAGTTTTTCTTATGTTTTACCAGCATGATGACCGGGTTGGATTCTTCATCCAGTCCGGCGGTGATGTCTTTCAACCGGCCTTTCAGTTCCCCGTTCTCATAAGATTCGACAAGCCGGTGAGCTTCCAGGGGCTGCCATGATTCGATTTCGTGATTCATGGGTCTTAAAGCGTTCATATAGATTTCTTTTTTGGTTGAATAGTCGCCATTGTATATGATATATCCGGAAAAGGCTTTTTCCTGCCTGTCGTACATGAAAAAAGTTGCCGGGAAGCCTTCTTGTATATCGAAGTCATATACGTTTTTTCTGGTTTCCATGAAATAATAGCGGTCGGAAAAAAACCTCAAAAGAAGAAATACTTCCGGGTCCATGGACTGGATGGACGGAGTTCTGACGAGAAACGGACGCAGGCTGTAATCCGGCAATAACGCGTACACGGTATCGGACGAAAGTTCCGAAAGCATCCATTTGCCCTGAAAGGGGATTACTGTCCGGTGAGGGCCGGGACTCACGGTTAAGTGCTTTTCTCCATCCCTTAAGCTTTGCTGTAATAGCTTTTTCTCTTTAAATGGAATTTTAATTTCTTCGGTAATACTTCCATCCTGTTTGGAGATGAGAACAAATGGTATCGTTTCATTGTATGGGTCATAGCAAATCAGATGATCTCCGTCATAATCGAATATATCGACATAAAATATGGATCCGTCGCCTTCTTTGTGATTAAAACTTCTTTTAAAATTTCCATACAGGTCATATACAAAGATTTTTCTTTTATATATGTCGCTGACAAACATTTCTCCCTTATCCTCGTCCAGGGTAATATTAAAAACATGCGTGTATTCTTCGCCGCCCTGCCCCTTGCGGTTTATCTTTCGCAGAGCCTTCCCGGTTCTGTCATAAACGAAAATATCCCCGTCGTCGTTCCGGTTTTTCACCAGTATGATTTCCTTGCCTATGTCCTGCACAAAGCCCTGATTAAGAAAATCATCTTTTGTTTCCAGCGGGATGTATTCCACATCCATAAAGTCCTGAAGGATCAGTTCCCGGCGGGGGGAATAGCGTTTCGTAACGTCAGCGGTGATGAAATCATCGTTGCCTGCCTGTCTCTGTTCTCCGCATCCTGTCAATGCAAACAGGGTTATGGCCAAAATTATGCTTGTCTTTTTCATTTTTATAATATTCAGTTGTCAAGAATGTCCGATCAGCAAACTCGGCCAAAGGTAAATATAAATTTCAGGACATGAAAGCAAACGGTTCAAATTTATGCCACGCACAGCATATATTGTTTGCTATACACAAAATCAGGCCGCGTAAAGTATATTATAGCAAGTCATTGTTTTTTTAAAATATATATTTACATTTGCTGCCGATAATAAACAGTAAGTTTATAAAACAATATAAAATTTGTAAGATGAACATGTCATTGCCCTATCACAATAATTATTATTCCGGCCAACATCCGGTATGGTTCGGCATAAAATATAATCTTCCACGTGAAAAAGACTTCCTGTACCGGAACAGCAGTTCCCTGTACCGGAACAGTAATCACCTGTCCCGGTACAGCAATCACCTGTACCGGAACATAAATCTATTGTACCGGAACAATAACCTTCTGTTCCGGTACAATAGTTATTTGTCCCGATACAGAAGTCATCTGTTCCAGAACAGCAATCATTTGTACCGGAACATAAACTTTCTGTCCCGGTACAGAAAATACTCGTACCGGAACAATAATCTTCTGTCCCGGTACAGAAACCTTCTTTTGGGCCGGGGGAAATTATGTAACCGCCGTTAAAACCTGCATGACTTCATCAAGTATTAACTTTTAAACTTAGAAAATAATGTCACACGTAAAGCATCTGTTATATCCAAGAACTATCAACGAGCAGGTCGCAGATCTGAACTCAAAAAGAAACTATCTGAAAGCAAACGCCGGCCGGTTAGGTATTTCAAATGCCGATATGGCAGCGATTGATACGCAGGTAAACACCTTAATGGCAGATCACGTCAAGGCAAGCGACCGTGATACGCGATCAAAAATCGACGTTGCCATCCGCAACAAGGATATTATTACGGCACAGACGATTGTTCGCAGGATAATCGGATACTATATCGTTAACAACCCGAATGCCACAGACATAGACCACGAAGCGCTAAACATCCCCCGTTCCGGTCCACATACGCACCTGCCGGATCCGACGACTGTTCCCGGAATAGGTCATATCATCTCGAATAACCTGGCCGCCATCATCCCGTTCTTCGACGCTCAGACCGGCAAGCACGGCAAGCCCGAAGGCGTACAGTCCATCGAAGCCCGTTACAAGCTCGGCGGCGAACCGCCCAAAATCCCCTCCGATATGATCGAAAACAAGAACGATACGGATTCACCCATGCGCATACAGTTTGATTTCGGCAGCGATATGCAAATACTCTACCTCGTCTTCCGCTGGGTCGGTACACGCGGGAACTACGGCCCCTGGTCGGAAATCTACAAAGTCGTCATCGTACGGTAAAATACTGTTTGAGCATAAAAACACAGGGAACAGCCCGATTTCGCAGGAAGCGGCCGGGATTTGAATAGCCTCGTGCAAAATTATACAGGTAATAAAAAAATAGGATTATATCTCAAATAAATTTAATACTTTTGCATTTATAAAATTGTAATTTGTTATTGATTATGAATACAGCAAGAAAACTGCCCGTTGGCATACAGGATTTTGAAAAACTGCGTACAGGTAATAATGTTTATGTAGATAAGACGCAGTATATTTATCAGTTGGCACAACTTGATGCGCCCTATTTTCTCAGCCGTCCGCGCAGGTTTGGAAAGAGTCTGTTTCTTTCCACGCTCAAAGCATATTTTGAGGGCAAAAAAGAACTTTTTGAAGGGCTGAAAATTGCCGGGCTGGAAAAGGAATGGATTAAATACCCTGTTATTTATCTTGATTTCAACAAATCCGAATACGGCGATGTGCAAACGCTTGAAATCGTGCTTGACTACATGTTGAAAGAGTATGAAAAAGAATACGGCATGCAGGATATTGAGGCAAAACCGTCTATCCGTTTTGCCAGCCTGATTGCAGAAATGCACAAAAAAACCGGTCTGCGAGTGGCTGTCTTAGTTGACGAATACGACAAGTCGCTGGTCAATACAATGGACAAGCCTGATGTGAATGATAAAATTCGGGATGTGCTGAAAGGCTTTTACGGCGTTCTCAAGAGCGCTGACGCGCATTTGAGGTTTGTGTTTTTGACGGGCGTCACAAAATTTTCGAAAGTCAGCATTTTCAGCGATCTTAATCAACTGAAAGATATTAGCATGAGCGAGCAGTATGCCGGAATTTGCGGCATCTCGGAAACGGAATTGATACGCAATTTTGAACCTGAATTACAGGCGTTGGCAGCCAAAAAAGGTCTTACCCGCGATGAAGCCTTTGCCGAAATGAAAAAACGGTATGACGGTTATCACTTTGCCAAAGTAAGCGAAGATATGTATAATCCGTTCAGTATCCTGAATACGTTTATGGATCTGGACTTCGCCTACTTCTGGTTTGCCACGGGCACGCCGACGTTTCTGGCAAAAGCATTGAGGAATCAAAATTACGATATTCGCAAATTTGAGGATGATGATGTGCGAATCGCGGCAAATTCCGTAATGGACTATCGCTTCGAAAATCAAAATCTCGAGCCATTACTTTATCAGAGCGGTTATTTGACCATCAAGGCGTACGAACAGGATGAAGACGCTTACGTTTTAGGATTTCCAAACGAAGAGGTAAAATATGGTTTTTTGAATGAACTCTTACCTGCATTTGTACTCACGCCAATAGCAACAGGTAAATTTTCAATCATTTATTTTTTACGACAACTAAAAAATGGAGATATTGAAGGATTTATGACTTCCTTAAAAGCCTTCTTTGCCGACATTCCCTACGATGCAATAGAACAGAAGCACCGCGACGAGCGGTATTACCAGCATATTTTTTATCTGCTTTTCACGCTGTTGGGACAATTTATGCAAACCGAAGTAAAAAGCAACAAAGGCAGAGCCGACGCCGTCGTAAAAACTGCCGGCAATATCTACATTTTCGAGTTCAAAATGGACAGTAATGCAAATGCCGAAGACGCCATAAAGCAAATTAACAGTAAAGACTACGCGATCCCCTATTCTGCCGACCACAGAAAAACGGTTAAAATAGGCGTGGAATTTTCGCAAACGGAACGGGGCGTAAAACGATGGTTGATAGAATAACCCTATACCTGTATAAAACGCAACCAAATCCAATCAAAACAGTGTGACGGAATGACATTACTAGGAAAAAAACAACACTTCACCGAACAGGAATTCTCGCGAATGATGCTGACGGAATTCAACCGCTCGCTGATGCTCATCGCAGACCGGGAACTGCTCGTGGCCAACATCGTATCGAAAATCAAGCAAATCTCGCCGGTCGAG
>JAISEJ010000085.1 GCA_031264155.1 Tannerella sp.
ACAAGTATCTTTTTCACTTCTTCTTTCAGCTTTCAGCCGGCCTGTAAGTGATTGTGTATAACCGGGTATGGCTGAAAGGACGATCCTTCAGCCTCCTTTCAGCCTGAAAGTCGGCAAAAAAAAAATCATTATAGTGTCTTTAGAAAAACACTATATTGTTTTTTCCAAAACACTATATTGTTTTACTGAAAACACTATAATGATTTTTTTAAGTCTTCATCAGGGTAAAAAAAAGTCTTCGCGATGATATAAAAAAGTCTTCCCAATGGTTTTCCAACAACATCGTGATGTTTTACTAAAGACATCGCGATGATTCGGCAGAGGCATCGCAATGATTTTTTTTCCCTTTCGCCAAACCTGTATTTTTTCCGGCTGAAAGGAGGCTGAAAGATGCTCCTTTCAGCCATAGCCGGTTATACACAATCACTTACAAGCCCGCTGAAAGCTGAAAGAAGAGATGAAAAAAGTACTTGTATGGGGAGGATAATCAGGTGAAAGCAGTATACGTAAACCACCTGAATGAGGCGATAAAGACATAGGGTTTTGCAGGTGAGCATTATTTTTTTCTATCTTTGTGTCATATTTTTATCAAAAAAGAAGGTAATTTCTATGTATATTAAAGCACATTATAAGACGGAATTTAAAAAAGCGCTGGATGCATTTGCCGAAAAATTATGCAGTTATGTTTCAACAGAAACAGGCGAATGGTCAGTGAAGGGGTTCATAGATGTTTATAAAAACATTTATACGATTTCGTCCGACACAAAAATTGTTTCAAAAATTCTTGAGATACATATCTTTCCTCAGCTTATTGAATTCGCAGAGCAAATTGGTTATAACATCATTTTGGCAGAACAGCAAAACTATTATCCTGATCTGACTTTTGTTGATAAGAAAAATGAAACAGTTAAATTTGCAGTCGATTTGAAAACAACGTATCGCAAAAAAAACGGCATTGCAAGTTTTACTTTGGGTAGCCACGGTGCATATTTCAAAGAACGTGACAAACAGAAAAATATTCAATTCCCCTATAATCAGTATTTAGGTCATTATTGTTTGGGTATAATATACACTCGAACAGACTTGGATATATCCGAAACCGAAATTTACAGCGTTCAGGAATTGAAGGAAGAATATGAAACTCCTATTAAAAAAGTTGGAGAAAGAGAGGTTACGACTGTAAAGCATTTAAAATCGATTACTTCTGTAATCAAAGACTTTGATTTTTTTGCTGCCGAAAAATGGAAAATTGCAAGCGACAAGCAAGGCTCCGGTAATACCGCAAATATAGGTTGTACGTTAAATTTGAGAAACTTGAAAGCCGAAAACGGTATTTTCAGTCAACTTGGAGAAAACTGGTTCGACGAATATTGGATAAATTTTGGCTCGGCAACAATGATAAAAGACGGTAAAACAGTAAAAATAACTAATTTAAAAGATTTTCTGATATTTAAAGGGCGTACCGATTTGTTGAATAAGATTGTAAAGGAGTATTGATATGAAAGTTATTATACCGCCAATCAAAAGCCAGGGTATTAAAACAAAACTTGTTCCCTGGATTAAGGACGTAGCCCCTAAAGTATGCGGACGATGGATTGAGCCGTTTCTGGGAACAGGCGTTGTGGCTTTCAATGCAGGATACAAAAAAGCGATTTTGAACGATACCAATCCGCACATTATCAGATTTTATAAATTAGTGCAGGAACACTTGATTACAGCTCCGCTGATGAAACAATATCTCGGAAACGAAGGAAAACTCTTGCGTGAAGCAGGTAATAACGGTTACGACCATTACTTGACGGTGCGGGCAAGATTTAACAGCGGTGAATATTCTCCATTTGATTTTATTTTCCTTTCCCGTGCGGGATTCAACGGTATGATGCGTTTTGGAAGCAAAGGAAACTGGAATATTCCGTTTTGCAAGAAGCCCGACCGTTTTGCACAGGCATATATTACAAAAATTGTCAATCAGTTAAGTGCTGTTTCTCAAATCATTTCTCCGGAACCGGATTGGCAGTTTTACAATAAGTCTTTTTCCGAAATTATTCCGTTGGCAACCGAAAACGATATAATTTATTGCGACCCGCCATATTTCGGTCGTCATGTAGATTATTATAATGGATGGACGGAAAAGGATGAAGAAAGCCTGTTTCACTTATTAAGCGACACAAAAGCAAAATTTATTCTTTCCACATGGCACCATAATGATTGGCGCGAAAATGAAATGATTAAAAAATATTGGAACAAGTTTAATATCATTACTAAAGACCATTTTTACCATAATGGAGGAAACATAGGAAATCGGAGGGAAATGGTTGAAGCTCTTATTTGTAATTTTGACACCAGTGGTTTCGTACAACATAATCATGGGGTAAAAGAAAAAGTTAAAGTACAACAGTTGGATTTAGATTTAGGGTAAACAGCGTTGAAACGCTTATAGTATAGATGGGGAGAAAATCATTCGCGCAAGATTACAAATGGCTTGTGGGCCAGAAAGGGGGTTTGTTTTTGGTGCCGCGCAGGGTGCAATCCAGGCAGCGGGACGGCGCATAGAGAGGGGGCGGCCCCAGCATATAAGTGATGCCGGTATAGGATGAGGATGAAATCAACAGGTTGCAGGTCTCCGGCGGCGGTTCGTAGACCAGGGTAAGTTCCGGCATAAATTGCTCTTTCACGGAGGGGACGGATACCTCCACATACCCGATCACCCATTCGCCGGGGGCGGTAAGGCAATGGATGTTGCCCTTCATTTCGGCGGGGACCGGCGAGAAGATGCCGCCCGTTTGCGACACATTCTTTTGCTGGTTTGCGAAGTAGTCGTGCGCCTCCTTGCGTATCCGGTACTGGCTGACGGCGATATGGTAGAGTTCGGATATTTTTTCGCTGCCGGGCGGTATCTCCGTCAATCGTTTGTGCGAGATGATGTTTTGCGACAGTTTGTCGGTTGCCGCCAGCACAAAAGAGCGGGATTGATTGCTTCCCCAGCAATAGTAAATATTATTCGCCGTATTCAGATCGAAATACGTATCCGGGCCGTATCCGTTCAACTTGCCGTATTCGGCGAAAAGCTCCGACTTAAATTCCCAGTTCTCCCGGTACGTCCAGCGATAATACGACGGCCCGTCCGTTTCATCATGCGTGGATACGGTAATATAAACCGGCGCTCCCGCCTCGCGCTTTTGATAAGAAATACTGTCTATCCCGGGCGAGAAGAGGGGCGGAAGATAGCCGGATTCGTACGTTCTGCCGTCTAAGCCGATGTGCAGGCGATACTGTTTGCCGGGATGCAGTTCGCCCGTTTCTATCTCGTACAGCCCGTCTCCCAGGTAAGACGTGCGGGTGAAGCGGGCGCCGTCGTCGCATTCCACGTAAAGGATGGCGTCGTCTACGGGCGGCGCTTTGCTCCATTCCATATCCATCGGGATCGTACGGTTCAGCTCTACGGTAGTTATTCCGCTTGTAATTACACCGTCTACGGTCAGGATACTTTCCTGCGAAGCGGTTCCTTCCGGCTCGAACCTGTCTATACAGGAAGCAAGGACACAGAGCGCCGTCAACGAATATATCGGGATGCTGCTTTTCATTGCCTCCAAAGTTATGAAATAATTCCTTCTCTATTTTATGGTTGCACAGGTTTTAATTTCTATCTATCTTTACAGCAAAATATTAAAGTACTTAAAACGCATGAAAAATGTATTAGTAATTGGGGCAACCGGGCAGATTGGTACCGAATTAACGCTGGAACTAAGGAAACGCTATAATGGAAATATTGTAGCAGGCTACATACCGGGAGCCGAACCGAAAGGGGAATTATTGGAAACAGGCCCCGCCGAAATTGTAGACATCACGAATGACAAACAGATTGCAGATGTAGTGTCAAGGTATAAAATTGATACGATTTACAACCTGGCGGCTCTTTTATC